>JAGMDW010000152.1 GCA_023128455.1 Desulfurellaceae bacterium | reverse complement strand
TGTCATATTTGTTCCTTTGTGGTTTTCCATCGCGTTCCTTCTTTTGTGTCTTCCAATATAATACCCATTTTTAATAATTCTTCCCTTACTTTATCTGCTTTTTTGAAATTGCCTTTCTTTCTTTCTTCTTCTCTCTGTTTTATTCTTTGTTCAATGAGATTTACATCTATTTTCCCCTTAAACCACTTTTCTGCTGATTCATTCATAATGCCCAGTATGTCTTTAATAGAAATTCTTATGGTAATAAATGCTTCCAAATATTTCTTGTCGGGTTTTTCATTTTCATTTTCGCATTTATCTAAGTATTTGTTGATTTCCCTAATTAAAACAAATATTTCTCCGAAGGCTTTCGGAGTGTTAAAATCTTTGTCCAAAATGTCTATAAAAGATTTGTTGAATTTGATTAGTGCCTCTTCTAATTCTTTATCTTTTAACCCATTTGATGGATTTTTCAAATTTTCTTCTACTCTCCATAGAAGCATATACAATTTATTCAATGCCTCTTCCGCCATCTCTATCCCTTCTAAGCTAAAATCTATAGGATTGCGATAATGGGCAAGGAGTAGAAACATTCTCAGCGATTCACCCCGGTATTTTTTTAAAATATCTCTAATGGTAAAGAAATTTCCCAGAGATTTTGACATCTTTTCCTTGTTTATCTTTACGAATGCATTGTGTATCCAGTATCCTGCAAATGTTTTTCCGGTGAGCGCCTCCGATTGAGCAATCTCATTTTCGTGGTGAGGAAAGATGAGGTCTTCTCCTCCGCCATGGATGTCAATAGTCTCTCCGAGATAATGCATACACATTGTGGAACACTCAATATGCCAGCCTGGTCTGCCCTTTCCCCACGGACTTTCCCATTCAGGTTCTCCCTCCTTTGATTTTTTCCACAGCGCAAAATCCAATGGATTTCTCTTTTTCTCCGAAGGCTCAATTCTGGCTCCTACTTTTAATTCCTCTATTTTTTTGTGAGAGAGTTTGCCATAATTTCTGAATTTCTTTACGGAAAAATAGACATCTCCCTCCGATACATAAGCGTAATCTTTTTCTATCAATTTTTTTATAAAATCTACCATATCTTTTATATGTTCCGATGCCTTAGGTTCAAAAGTAGGTTTTTTTATGTATAATGCTTCCATGTCAGTGTAGTATTCTTTTATGAATTGTTGAGAGACATCTTGCCAGTTTTTTCCCTCTTTATTTGCCCTGTTTATGATTTTGTCATCTACATCGGTGAAGTTCTTTACAAAGATTACATCATATCCCTTATACAGAAGATACCTATAGATGATATCAAATACCACTGATGCCCTGGCATGTCCCACATGACAAAAATCGTAGGCAGTTATACCACATACATACATCTTTACCTTGTTGTCACACAAAGGTTGAAAAGCTATATACTTTCTCTTCATCGTATCATATATGTATAACATGACATCTCCTCTAAAAATGTTGCAATTTTCCAACAGCTTTCCTACAATCATATCAAGTTATGCAGAAATTGCAAAGGAAGTTATGTTTAAAGATTTGAAAGATTATTTGAATGCATTGGAAAAAAGAGGGGAACTAAAGAAGATAAAGGAAGAGGTAAATTCTGTATTGGAAATGGGCCATATTGCAGATAGAATTGCAAAACAAAAAGGACCTGCTCTCTTGTTTGAGAATGTGAGAAACAGTGATATTCCTGTGGCAATGAACCTATTTGGTACCGAACAGAGAACAGCTTTTGCTTTAGGAGTAGAAAATCTGAATGATTTGGGAGAAAAGTTAAAAGATTTTCTTCAGCCCGAGGCACCGGTAGGATTGCTGAAAAAGCTAAAGCTTATTTCTAAGATGGGCAAATTCCTAAATTTCAAACCAAAAACTGTGAATGCAGGCAAATGTCAGGAGATTGTAGAGAAAGAGGTAGATTTAGGGAAATTACCCGTTTTAAAAACATGGCCCGAAGATGGCGGAAGATTTTTTACCCTTCCGTTGGTATTTACCAGAAATCCCGCAACAGGTGTTTCGAATTGCGGTATGTATAGAATGCAGGTTATGGGTAAAGATAGTACGGCGATGCACTGGCATCGTCATAAAGATGGAGCAAAACATTACAGTCTGGCTAAAGAAAGGAAAGAAAAATTACCCATATGTGTAGCTCTGGGGTCTGATCCTGCAGTTATCTATTCTGCTACCTTACCTTTGCCAGAAGAGATAGAGGAGATGTTTTTTGCGGGCATTTTGAGAGAAAAATCGGTGGAGATGGTAAGGGCAAAATCGGTAGATATGCTTGTTCCAGCCAATGCAGAGATTGTTCTGGAGGGATTTGTTGACCCTCAGGAAGACCTTGTTTTGGAAGGTCCATTTGGTGACCATACCGGTTATTATTCTCAAGCCGATTATTTTCCTCTGTTTCACATAACCTGTATTACGCATAGGAAGAATCCTATCTATTCTGCTACAATAGTAGGCAAGCCGCCAATGGAAGATGCGTTTTTGGGTAAAGCTACAGAAAGGCTGTTTTTGCCTGTTATAAAAAAAGTTGTACCAGAAATTATAGACATAAATCTGCCTATAGAGGGTGTTTTTCACAACTTTGCCTTTGTATCTATAGAAAAATCCTATTGTGGTCAGGCATTTAAGGTGACAAATGCATTGTGGGGATTGGGTCTTTTGTCCCTTGTTAAAAATGTTGTTGTTTTTGATAAAGATGTAAATGTGCAGGATACAGGAGAGATTTTGTGGAGATGGGGATGTAATGTAGATCCTCAGAGGGATATGATATTTACTAAAGGGCCGTTGGACGAGCTGGATCATTCCTGTCCACAGGCTGCATTTGGTAGTAAGATGGGCATAGATGCCACGAAAAAATGGAGGGGAGAGGTGATAAGACCATTTCCGCATGATTTGAAGATGGATGAAGAAATTATAAAAAGGATAAGTGAAAACTGGGAGAAATATGGTCTTTAAAGTAGTGACAGGTTCAGACCACGCGGGATTTAAAATGAAACAGGAAATCATAGATTATCTAAAAAAGAGAAATATAGAAGTAATAGATGCAGGCACCTATTCAGAGGAGAGTGTAGACTATCCTGATATTGCTCAAAAGGTAGCAAAAAAGGTGCTTGATTTGAATTGTCTCGGTATTCTTGTTTGTGGAACAGGGGTAGGCATGTCTATCACTGCTAATAAATTTAAAGGAATCAGATGTGCTTTGTGTTATAATGAATATGCAACGGAATATGCGAGAAAGCATAATAATGCGAATATTATTGCCCTTGGAGCACGGACAATGAATATAATAGAGGCAAAAAAGATGTTGGATGTATTCATAAAAACGCCATTTGAGGGTGGAAGACATGAAAGAAGACTGAACAAGATAAAGGAACTGGGGGGCTAGATGAAAGATCTGGAAAATGTGGATTTTGAGGTGTATGAGGCAATAGAGAAGGAAAAGGAAAGGGAAAATTACAATCTGGAGATGATCGCTTCTGAAAACATGTCTTCTTCTGCCGTGCTGCAAGCAATGGGTTGTTGTATGACAAACAAATATGCAGAAGGGTATCCGGGAAAGAGATATTATGGCGGTTGTGAATATGTAGATGTAGTAGAAAGCCTGGCTCAAGAGAGAGCAAAAAAACTATTTGGGGCGGAGCATGTAAATGTTCAGCCTCATTCTGGTACTCAAGCCAATATGGCTATATACATGGCAACCCTACAGCCAGGAGAGAGATTGCTTGGTATGGCGCTTCCCCATGGCGGCCATCTGTCTCATGGTGCGGGGGTGAACTTTTCCGGAAAATTATACACCACATTTGGTTATGGCGTAAACATAGAAACAGGACGCATTGACTATGATGAAGTGGCTAAGATCACAGATGAGTTTAAGCCTCGTCTAATCGTGGTAGGTGCATCTGCTTATCCTCGAATTATTGATTTTGAAAAATTCCGTGAAATTGCTGATTCTTGCGGAGCTTATCTTTTAGCAGATATTGCCCATATTGCAGGATTGGTGGCAGCAGGTATTCATCCCTCTCCTATTCCGTGCTGTGAATTTGTCACTGCTACTACTCACAAGACCCTGAGAGGACCAAGGGGTGGTCTTATTATGTGCAAGGAGTTCTTTGCCAAACCTATAGACAAGATGGTTTTCCCCGGTATTCAGGGTGGTCCCTTGATGCATATGATAGCGGCTAAAGCGGTAGCATTCAAAGAAGCATTAACGGAGGAATTTAATGAATACCAAAGACAGGTTGTGAAAAATGCGAAAAAATTAGCTTCGGTTTTGATGGACGAAGGATTCAAACTTGTTTCTGGTGGAACGGATAATCACCTGATGCTTGTTGATTTGACCGATAAGAACATTACGGGAAAGGCTGCAGAAGAGGCATTGGGGGAAGTAGGTATTGTAGTAAACAAAAATACCGTCCCGGGCGAGACCCGCTCTCCGATGGTTGCCTCTGGTATCAGAATAGGAACCCCTGCAATTACAACCAGAGGAATAAAGGAAAAAGAGATGGAGGAGATAGGGGAAATTATCTCCTATACTTTGAAGAATATAGAAAATAAAGAAGCCTATGGGAAGGCTAAGGAAAAAGTTCTTACACTGTGTGAGCAGTTTATATTTTATACATAATGTGCCTCTTGCGGAGTTTGTTTTTATGGGTAGTAGTATTTTTTGTTACCATTTTTTATATTTTGAAACTTTTGTGGACAAAAGATGTTTTGCTAATCAAGAAATGGGCAAAATTGGTTTGCTTCATATTTGGAGTGAAAGTGGAAAAGAGAGGGCAGATTGCTTCTCGATGTGTGTGTATGGCAAATCACGAAAGCTATTTTGATATTATGGCTATGGAGACGGTGATACAGGACAGGTGTATATGGATAGCGAAGCAAGAATTGTTCAAAAATCCCGTTTTAGGTACGGCAATGAAAAACTTAGATGTTATTCCCGTGAAGAGAGGCGCCCCTAAAAATAATGCCATTTCTTTACTAAAAGCAATTAAGAAAAGAAAGGGAATATTTATGATATTCCCTGAGGGGTCAAGAATTAAAGAGAAAAAGGCATTTTCTAAAGGTGGCATTTTTTTAGCACAGAAACTCAATCTTCCCATTATCCCGGCTAAGATAGAAGGGACGAGAGAGATTATGCCGCCAGGTACAATTGTAGTAAGAAAAGGGAAGATTATTGTTCATTTTAAAGAAAAGATAATACCTCAAGGAAACATAGACGAAATTGCAGAAAGGGTACATGAGGAGATATTGTGACAACTTTACAAGTTGCCGTAAAAATTCTAAAGGAGAATTTTATGACACAAATCGTAGACTTGCGCCGTAAAAACCTCCAGAAAAACTGGAGAATTTTATGAGAAAGCTTTTGTTGCTTTTCGTATGTTTGGTCTTGAGTAGTTGTGCTTCTGTGCATGCTGTTTACACACCATATAGGGCATATACAGAGGAGGGCATTGCTTCCTGGTATGGTGATAAATTTCATGGAAGGAGAACATCCAGCGGGGAAATCTATAACATGTATGCTCATACTGCGGCTCATAAAACCTTACCATTGGGAACGACAGTTAAAGTAAAGAACTTAAACAATCAAAAGCAAACAGTGGTGCGTATAAATGACAGAGGACCATTTGTGGAGGGAAGGATTATCGACCTTTCTTGTTCTGCTGCAAAAGATATAGATATGCTTTCTGCTGGTACTGCTCCAGTGAGAGTAACCGTTCTTTATCCTATAGAAGTATACAAGGCTATGGAAAAAGAGCTTTTCACAGTGCAGGTGGGTTCTTTTAGTTCTTACACTTATGCTCTTTTACTGAAGAGGAAAATAGATAAACATTTTCCCTATGTATACTTGAAGAAATTTTTCGACGGACAAAATGTATATTGGCGAGTAAGAGTAGGGAAATACAACGACAGAGGCAGTGCTGACATTTGCTCGGCGAAGTTAAAACAGTTAGGTTTTCCTACATTTATTACTGCATCAGATTGATGATTTGGGTGTGTCTTGATTTGTAGAGAAAGCGATATTGTGATAGAATCGCTTATGGGAAATTATAGCGTGATGAGGGAATGATGCGTATAGATTTGAGTTTCAGCTATGTAGAGCATTTCTCCAATAATGGAGATGTGTATATAGTAATTGATACTTTAAGGGCAAGCAGTACGATTGTTGTTCTGTTAGAAAAGGGAATAGAAGAAGTAAAGGTTTTGTCGTCTTTGCCTTTGGATGAGGAGAGAGAAAAATTAAAACAGGATTATATCTTGATCGGCGAGTATGAAAATAAGGATATACCGGGTTTTGATTTTTCCAATAGTCCTTATTTGTTGAGCACTTGTACATTCAAGAAGAAAAAGGCAGCTTTGTTTACTACAAATGGGACGCGGGCACTCAATGCCTGCCCTCAGGGGGGCAAAACAACTATAGCCTGCTTTTTAAATTTGTCTTCCATGGTTAATTATGTTTCTTCCATGAACCCCAACCATTGTGTAATTGTTCTTTCCGGCCTTAAAGGAAAGGTTTCCTTAGAAGATGCCCTGTGCGGAGGAGCGGTGGTAGAGAGGTTGGCAGACAGGGTACCAAGTGTAGATTTTGACGATGGGGCAAGAATAGCATTTAGTTTCTGGAAGTTGATGGATAAGGATACAAAAAAAATTGCTTTATCCACTCACGCCCGTGAACTTATGAAGCTGGGCATGGAAAAAGATGTAGAGTTTTGCAGCAGGAAAGATTGTTCAAAAGCAGTAGGTGTAGTTTATCAAGGCATAGTAAAACCTGTATAACATTATTCAATAAAATATCCTTTTAATATAAATCCTGTTGTGGCAAACTAAGGAAAAATTTATAAAGGGGTTTTAGAATGTTTTCTAAGGATAGTGGTGTTTATATTGCCTGTCTTGCTATTTTACCGTTGATGATTTGCTCTGGTATCATTTATTCCATCCTTCCTCTGTATATTGTCTCCCTCGGTGCTTCCAGAAGTGAGGTGGGTTTAGTATATGCCTGTGGAGCAATAGCAGGAGTTGTGACCAGTCCATTATGGGGGCATTTGTCGGACAAAAAAGGCAGGAAGGTTACACTTATAAGTTCAATGGTCTTATTCATCTTTGTTTTTTCCGGTTATACTTTAAGCAAGCATTATAGCCAGCTCTATTTTATACAGATTGTCGAGGGTGTAGCATGGGGAGCGTTGGGGGCATCCTCCATTGCTTTGATTGCCGATCTGGCACCGATAGAAAAGAGGGGCAAAGCGATGGGCATATACAACAGCACCTGGAATCTGGGATGGATTATTGGTCCTTTAGCCGGAGGTTTTCTTAGTGATCATATTGGGTTTAGATACACATTTTTTATATGTGTATTGATTATTGTTGCAGATATCTGTCTCACTGCACTTGCTATTCCTTCTAAAAGAAAAATGGGGGCGATAACATGAGATGGAGATGGAGAGAAGAAGAAAAATTTATTGAAATCGGTAAAAATTTTGTTGTTGCTGCACCCTGGGCAAAAACCAAAAAAACAAAGATAACTTTGACTGAAGGAATGGCATTTGGAACAGGTGTTCATGAAACAACAATAAGCTGTATAGAACTTTTGGAGGGATTGGGCTTAAGCAATAAAACCGTTTTAGATGTAGGAGGGGGAACGGGCATTCTGTCTGTTTGTGCCTCAAAATTAGGAGCAAAAAAGGTGGTGGCTTTTGATATAGATAAAAAAGCGGCATTTGAGTGTAGAGAAAACATGAAACTGAATAATGTGGAAAATGTTTCTTGTTTCTGCAGTGGGAATCTGTGTGTGAAAAAAAAATATGATGTCATAACGGCAAACATCTTTGCTGAAATTATTATTTCTTTGTCTTCGGAGATAGATGAACACATAAAGGAGAATGGTTTTCTTATTCTTTCTGGCATTGTATATGAGAAGAATTACGATGTTAAATCAACCTTTATGAAAAAAGGATATATTGTTTGCAAGAATACATTTTTAGAAGATTATACCTCGTTTTTATTGAAGAAAGCGAACCGTTAAGGGAAAACTATATTAAAGTAGCAAAACGATTTTTAGAGGAGACCAAATGAGTACTTTAAATGTAACAATAGAATTATGGAAGCAAGGTAAATACTTTGTAACCTTTTGTCCGGAGTTATCTCTTTTTAGCAGAAAAAAGACAGAAAAAGAAGCAAAAGAAACGCTAATTGATACAGCGCAGGAATTGTTTAAAAAGTTGTGTGACGAGAAGAGTTTAAATGCTTACCTAAAATATACGGGAATGGAAAAGATACCTCCGGATTTAAAAGAAAATAAGAGTTTGATAAGCATAGAAGAAACTATTCTAAAGGCATAGGAACCATGTGTCTTTTGACTCGTCATAGAGCATGTTGAGTTTGCCCTCTTCGGTATAAATGGTGAAGTGTAATGCATCGGGTGTGCGCCACATCCTTTCTATTTTTTGTATAATGTATTTTTTTTTGTTTCTAACGAAGGATAGCGGTTTTTCTCCATATCGTGAGCCGCTGTAACATTCTACTGTTATTTCTTCCATATTTTTTAATATAGAATTATTTTGACACAAATCAAAGATTTGGTCGTAAAATCTTTAGGAGGATTTTTTGACACAAATCAAAGATTTGGTCGTAAAATCCTTAAAGGAAAACTTATGGAGTTCGAAAATAGAGTTTTTTATAATGCAAATCAAA
>JAGMDW010000151.1 GCA_023128455.1 Desulfurellaceae bacterium | reverse complement strand
GTGGCTAATTTTCTTTTTACCTTTCCAACACGCTTAAGTCTTAAAGCCTTATATTATTATAAACTATGTAGAAAAATACACAAAAAGAGAATAGACTCCATGAATGTTCAAGAGACTGCTTTTAATCCAGTTTTTTTCTTCTGTTGCTATTGTTTCCTCCTGGATATATATACCAGAGATTGCAAAAAATCTTCATGCCTCCAATTTAGAAATAGGTTTGGTCGTAGGTTCATACAGCAGTGCCTTTTTTGTCTCTTCTATTCTATTTGGTAGAGCATCAGATATGTATGGAAGAAGATTATTTCTCACATGGGGACTATTTGCCTCTTTTGTTTTCTTTTTTCTTCAGTATTTTTCTAAATCTTATGTCCTTCTTTTAATAACAAGAATTTTATCTGGATTTTGTATAGGCATATTTCCAGCTGCACTCATTGCTTTAATTTACGAAACAGATGGTAGATTGGGTAGGTTTTCATCTTACGGTGCACTGGGGTGGTCAATTGGAATATATGCCAGCGGTGTTATTGCCGAAATATTTGGTATATATATCCCTTTTATCCAATCTTCTTTACTGTTTTTGTTATCTTTTCTCGCCTCTTTGGGCATTAAAGAAACACCTCACCGCATCCATTCCATTCCACTTTTTCCTAAGGATATTTTTGTAAAAAACTGGCCCTTATATATAGCTTTCCTTTTCCGTCATACTGGTGCAAATGTTACCTGGACCTTCTGGATATTGTATTTGAAAGATTTAGGAGCAAGCAGTTTCTGGCAGGCGGCTATCATAGGTATAAATCCTACCTTGCAGTTCTTTATTATGTTCTTTTTTACAGATACCAAAAGAGGGGAAATAATGTTGTCCTTAGGTTTTTTATTTTCTGTATTGACATTTTTATTATATTCGGTTGTCCAAAATTATTTGCAAATCATACCTATACAATTTCTATTAGCTCTATCCTGGTCATTTATCTATGTAGGTTCGTTAAAAGTATTAGCTGAAAAAAATGTAGAAAAGGCAACTGCCGTAGGTTTATTCAATTCTACTATGAGCATTTCCATGGTAATAGGTCCTTTTATCGCCGGTTTTTTTATGAGCTTTGTGGAAAATTTTCGTTTGCTTATACTCTTTTCTGCTTTATTGTCATTTTCAGGTTTTATCATATACCAGCTGGGCTTGACACGGAGAAAAAAGAGGGAATGACAAAGAAAAAGTGCGGGGTGACATTCCCTTTCTTGTCATTCCGTGCCTGATACGGAATCTGGATTCTAGATTCCCGCTTTCGCGGGAATGACGCAGCAAGCTGCGGGGAATTAGACCTAAAGAGAGAGGAATCATTGTCAACGAGCATCTTGAAACAAACATAAAGGATGTATATGCGGCAGGAGATGTTGCAGAAACAAGGGATGTTGTATACAATGATAGATGAATGTATGCTCTTTGGCCCATAGCAGTTGAACACGGGAAGATTGTAGGGTTAAATATGACAGGAGCAAAAATTAGCTATGGAGGAGATGTATCAAGACAAAGCTTCGCTTTGCTTGCAACTGCCAAAGGCAGTTGTCAA
>JAGMDW010000150.1 GCA_023128455.1 Desulfurellaceae bacterium | reverse complement strand
GCAGAAACACTATTGAAACAGAAATTAAAAAATAATTTCAATGTGTTTGAAGACTGGAAAAACCATACCTTGATAACATTTTTTGGTGATATTTATAAGAAATCGAAATTTGGAAAAGTCCTTGATGTTGATGAAAAGCGATTTTTGTTCAATGTTGCAGACCTAAATGGCAAAAAACTTACAGTTATTACAGATATTTCAAAAGAAGAAGCATATCAAAAGATGAAGTCACGATTCTTTGCCGATGCATCTCATGAGCTTAAAACCCCTATCACCTCCATATTAGGTTATGCTGAGACACTTTTGGATAATCCAGACATAGATAAAGCAACAAAGAAAAAATTTCTAAATTACATCTATAAAAATGCTGTTAGTCTAAATGAATTGGTAGAGGATATTCTTGAATTGCACAGAATTGAACAGACAAAAAGGCCTGTCGGAAAGAAAACCGATATAAAAGAAATTGTAGAAGAGCTAAAGACAATATTTATAAAACAGGCAGAGAATAAAAATTTAAAATTCATGGTTGACTATGAAGAGATTATAGTTCCTTTTGCTCAAGAACATGTAAAATCTATCCTGTGGAATTTAATAGACAATGCTATAAGGTATACAGAAAAGGGACATGTAAGGGTTCTTTGTCAGAAGAAAGAAAAGGTTTTTGTTGTTGTGGTTGAGGATACGGGGAAAGGCATTGAAGAAAGGCATAAACAAAAAATATTTGAGAGATTTTATACTGCAGAAGAAGGTAGAACAAAGAAGATGGGTGGAACAGGGTTGGGTCTCGCTATTGTAAAGCACATCATTCAGCTTTATAATGGGGAAATTGACCTAAAGACTGAGGCAAGCAAGGGTAGCTGTTTTACTGTAAAGCTTCCTTTAACTTTAAACAATGAGAGGTAAATAGATGAAAATAGCACATGTTTCTGATTTGCATCTTACAGGTTCAAATTTTGTTACAGAATGGGGTGAGAATGTAGTTGAGATTTTAAATTCTATAAAACCAGAAATAGTGGTTATTACAGGTGATCTTACCGATGATGGATACATATACGAGTATGAAATGGTGGAGAACTATGTTGATAGGATAAAAGTGAAAAATAAAGTAATAGTTCCCGGCAACCATGATGCGAGAAATGAGGGATATAAAATTTTTGAGGAGATTTTTGGGGCAAGGTTTCCTTATTATGTGGATGAGAAAGTGGTAATTTTAGGAATAGACTCTACCATACCGGATTTAGACGATGGCCATGTGGGACGAGCAAACTACAGTTATATGAGAGAAAAATTATCTATAGAAAACAAGATAAAAATACTTTCCCTGCACCATCATCTCATACCTATTCCCGGGACAGGGAGAGAGAGGAATATACCGGTAGACGCAGGAGATGTTCTGAAGGTTTGCGCAGAGTTAGAAGTAGATTTTGTTCTTTCCGGACATAAGCACCTGCCCTGGATCTGGAAGTTGGAAAATACCTATTTTATCACAGCAGGAACAGCTACCTCTCGGAGATTGAAGGGTAGATCTTATCCCTCATTTAACATAATGGAAATAGAAAAAAGGGAAATCATACTGAAAGAAGTAAATGTAGCGAGTAGGAGTTTTAAGGAAATAATGAAAATCGCAAAGCCAGCAATGTAATAAAAAAATCAGGGTGTCTATTTGGTAATCACAGAGTTAGTCCTCGCTATTGTGAAGTATATTGTTCAATTTTATAATGGGGAAATTGACCTAAAGACTGAGGCAAGCAAGGGTAGCTGTTTTACTGTAAAGCTTCCTTTAAACACCAATTAGAGAATTTTACATAAAATTCTCTTTTCTTTAACCTTTTTTTAATCTTTATCTTTTATAATCTAATTAATGAAAGATTTGGAGGTTTTTACAGGTGAAAGACAAAACACGCTATAAGTTCCCCTTGATGCACGCAATAACTAATTACTCAATCAGGATAATTATTCACTTGATATCTATCTTTATACTCGCCATGATGCTGATGTGTCTGGCAGGTGTGGGCATAGACTTCTTTCACACTCTAAAAGATGCGGCAAGCTTTAAAGGAATGACCATCAATAACATAACAAATATATTAAACATTCTTATTCTTGTGGAAATATTTAGAGCGGTTATTTCTTATCTGGATTTTGAAAGGATAAAACTTACATTTGTTGCCGATGCCACTATGGTATTTATCTTGAGAGAAGTTATGATTGCTTTTCTTGAGCATTCAACAACCGTTTATTCTATATTGGGATATGCCGCCTTAATCCTGTCAATAGGTATTGTGAGAACAATGTGCGTCGTTTATAGTGTGAACAGAAAGAAAACAAATAGCAATTGATTTATTCAGACCTCAAGGCATCTATGGGATTTAATTTAGATGCCTTTTTGGCAGGATAAAACCCAAAGAAGATTCCCACTCCTGCAGAAAAAATAAAAGCCAATAGAATTGCCTGCCACGAAATCAATATTGGCCACTGCATAAAATGAGCCATGATAAGAGAAGCAATTATTCCCAAAATAATGCCTATAAAGCCTCCTATAATAGATAAAATCATAGATTCTATAAGAAATTGCATAAGAATATTTGCGGTTGTCGCTCCCACTGCCATACGAATGCCAATCTCTCTCGTTCTCTCCGTTACGGAAACGAGCATGATATTCATTATACCTATTCCTCCTACAATGAGAGAAATCATGGCTATGGAACCCAACAGTAAAGAGAGAGTGGTGGATATTTTGCGGACAACGGATGTAATCTCGGTTAAATCCCTCACTGTAAAATCTTTGTCCTGTCCCGTTCGGATGCGATGTCTCTGCATTAGAAGATTGCCAATTTCTCTTTTTGCCATCTTCACCAATTTTCTGCTTCTTGCCTTTACAATAATAATTTTAACCACGCCGGGCAGTGTTGTTCCAAACAGTTTTCTCTGAGCGGCACTGATAGGAACAAATATCACATCATCCTGATCTCCACTCGCAGTTGAACCTTTTGGAGAAAGAATGCCTACTACAGTAAAGGGAACATGCCTGATACGGATAATTTTTCCTACAGGGTCGGTTACCCCGAACAAATTTTTCTGAACTGTTTTTCCTATAACTGCTACCTTTGACGAAGCTTTAACTTCGCTGTTATTGAATGTCCTTCCCTCTTCCGTCTCCCAATCTCTCGCTATAAAGTAAGAAGGAGTTGTTCCCTGTACCCCTGCGGACCAGTTCTGATTTACATAAACGACCTGTGCTACACCTCCCCATATGGGAGCAGCACAAAATACGGAAGGCAACTCCTCAATAGCTTTTGTATCACCCAAGGTAAGAGAAGGCTTGGTCCCCATTCCCATCCTTGCTCCGCCTGATGTTGTTGCTCCTGGCAAAACTATAAGAAGGTTTGAACCTATGCTGGAAATCTGTTTTTCTACTGAAGCCTTTGCCCCGGAACCCATAGATATCATAGCTACAACTGCTGTTACTCCAATAGTAATACCCAACATACTCAAAAAAGAACGCAGTTTATTGGCACGCAATGAACGAATGGCAACCTTTAAAAGAACAAAAATAAACATAATCTATAACAATTTATCATCTATAATTTTTCCGTCATGTAAAATCACAATTCTCTTTGTAAATTTAGCGATTTGCTGCTCATGAGTCACTATGATAACAGTTACATCTTTTTCTGTATTTAATCTTTGAAATATAGATATGATTTCATGACTCGTTTTTGAATCTAAGTTTCCTGTAGGTTCGTCTGCTAAAACAATATCTGGAGAATTAATCAATGCCCGGGCAATTGCAACACGCTGCTGTTC
>JAGMDW010000015.1 GCA_023128455.1 Desulfurellaceae bacterium | reverse complement strand
TTGTTGCCAGGAAGATTCATTCTAACGGTGGAAATGTAAAGGTATACCTATTGGGTGATGAAAAAAAATTCAAAGGTGCGGCAAAAACAAATTTTGAAATTGCATCTAAAATACCTCTGAATATTGAACATGTTGAATCCATTGAAGCCGTAAAATTAGACATCGTTCATGCCGATGCCATAGTAGACGCAATATTCGGTACAGGTTTAGTAAGAGATGTGGGAGGCACATATAAAGATGTTATTCAATTGATAAATGAGAGTGGAAAAAGAGTATTCAGTATAGATATACCATCCGGTATAAACGGCAACACCGGAAAGATAATGGGTGTCGCTGTAAAATCAGATTATACCACAACCTATGGTCTTCCCAAGTTGGGAACTGTGTTATACCCGGGATATGATAATTGTGGGAAGCTGTATGTTTCACATATATCTTTTCCTCCCTCAATCTATAATTCAATAAAAGTAGAAACAAACGACCCCATAAAACTACCAGAAAGAAATAAAGATGCCCATAAGGGAAATTTTGGAGAAGCTCTGTTCATTGCAGGTGCCTCCAGTTACTTTGGAGCTCCGTATTTCTCCGCACTGTCCTTTTTAAAGGTGGGAGGAGGATACTCAAGGTTAGCTGCACCTCTTTCTGTCACACCATTTATAGCCAGCAAAGGCAGTGAAATAGTTTTTATACCGCAAAAGGAAACATCTGCAGGGAGTATATCCTTAGAAAATAAAGATAGCCTGTTAGAACTATCGGAAAAGATGGATATGGTTATATTAGGTCCGGGCTTGTCCTTAAATGAAGAAACACAACAATTGGTAAGAGAATTGGCAAAGGAGATTAAAAAACCACTGCTAATAGATGGAGATGGAATTACGGCAATCTCTAAAGATATAGAAATAATAAAACAGAGAAGGGCAGAGACAATCCTCACTCCTCATTTGGGTGAAATGTCTCGGATTACTAAGTTAAACATAAAAAATATAGATGAAAATAAGACGGAGGTATTACAAAAAACATGCAGGGACTTGAATGCCATTATTGTTTTAAAGGGAGCTCATTCCTTGATAGGATATCCCGATGAAAGGGTTTTTGTAAATATGAGTGGAAACTGTGGTATGGCTACCGCAGGTTCTGGTGATGTTCTAACCGGAACAATTGCCGCTATGTTTGGTTTAGGATTAACCATTAGGGATGCAGTGAGAATGGGTGTTTTTATGCACGGATTTTCTGGAGACCTGGCGGCTATGGATAAGGGAGAGGATGGAATAACAGCACAGGATATATTAGACTACCTTCCCAATGCTGTAAAATATTACAGAGAGAGTTTTGATGAGGTTTTTAAAGAAAGTTACGAAATTCAGGTTGTATAGGAGGAAGTAATGAAAGCCTGGGTTCTGGAAAAACAAGCAAAAATAGAAGGAAGACCATTAAAACTAATGGAAGTTGAAACTCCTTATCCCAAAGATAATGAGATAAGAGTAAAAGTTTTGGTCTGCGGTGTATGCAGAACAGATATTCACATTGCAGAAGGTGACCTGCCTTTGAGAAAACCCAATTTAATACTTGGTCATGAAATTGTAGGGATTGTAGATAAAACTGGAAAAGATGTAAAAAAGTTCAAAATTGGAGATAAAATTGGTATTTCCTGGTTAAACAGCACTTGCGGAAAATGTAAATACTGTCTGTCTGACAGAGAAAATTATTGTCCGGATTTCAAATGCACCGGATGGGATGTAGATGGCGGATATGCAGAATATGCAATTATAAAAGAAGATTCTGCTTTAGGTTTAAATGATATAAAGTTGGAACCAGAAGATATTGCACCCCTTATGTGCCCCGGGATAGCAGGATATTGTGCATTCAAACTAACAGATATAGAAAAAGGAGAAAAATTAGGATTATATGGTTTTGGTCCAACTGCGTATTATGTGTTAAAAGTTGCAAATCACTTGAGTATTGATACCTATGTGAGCACCAGATCTCAAAAAAACATGGAAGTGGCAAAAAAAGCAGGAGCAGTCTGGGCAGCGGATGCATCAAAAAAAGATTTACCTTGCAAATTAGACAAATCCATCGTATTTCCGCCTGCAGGAAATCTGGTAGAACCTGCACTAACGCAACTGGAAATAAGTGGAATATTGGTGTTGGCACCTGTGAGCATGTCAACCATTGAAATAGGAAATTATTCACAGAACTTATGGGGAAGAGACATAAGAACACTGTTTAATGTAAAAAAATCATGGGGAGAAGAATTTTTAAGTATCGCAAATGAAATGCAAATAAAAGCGGGAAAGGAGATTTTTCCATTTGAAGAATTGCAAGATGCACTGATTTTGGTCAGGAAGGGAAAAATAAAAGAAGCAAACGCAGTGATAAAGGTTGGCGATTGGTAATCTATAGAAATATTACTATTTTAAATCTTTTAGAAATGGTCTTAAAAAATAATGAACCAATGACAGAATTATAGTACTTACCATTACGGTAATTGTTACATCTAAAGAGAAAACCGAAATTGCAACTCCCAAAGCCGTGCCTGATGCGGGTGGATGCTTCGTGAGCGAGTGAGTATATAACGATGGAATGTAAAAACAAAGGATGCGGAATTAAAGCACACAAAGATCCGGTAATAAGTCCTATCAGATGACCACCTATAACATTTCTTGCTCTATCGATTTTCTTTTCTGGCGTTACAAATATGATAAAAGCAGTAGAGCCTATTGAAGCTACTATCACCGCATGTTTTACACTTAAGGCCAGGAGCACTAAGAATGTTGTAAGAGTGGCGAGAAAACTCTGAAAAATGTAACTTTTCCAGTATAATTTAAACTCCTCAGCAATTTCAGTAAATAACTCTTTCATGTTTTAATCAAAATACACTTGAGCAAAAATTCCATTCTTGCATACGTCTTGGCAAGTTTAGAATATAGTGACCCGAGATAAAAATCAAGAGATAACTCAAGAAGGTTAAAAGAGTTTTACTTAATCAGAAAAACTAAAAAACTTGACAAAATTCCAAAATGATTTTAAACTTGTTTAAGCTAAAAAACCAGTTTGAAAAAGGAGGAGGGGATGGAAACTTTAGATGTGACAGTTGAGATATGGAGAATTGGTGATCATTTTATGGCTTTTTGCCCGGAATTGTGCTTTGCTACCAAGGGAGCAACAGAAGATGAAGCCAAGAAAAGCCTGGTTGAACTCTGTCAGAAACAATA
>JAGMDW010000149.1 GCA_023128455.1 Desulfurellaceae bacterium | reverse complement strand
AATCCGCAAAATCCTCTGGATTTTGTTCAAAAAAAGTTCGCCCCAGTAGTAGGAACTTCGTTTCACTACGGGGTAAAGATTTCGGCCAAAAGATAGCGCCAATTTGTTGGATTCAGATTTTTTTAAAAATCAATTGACAATAAAAATTTATAATAAGATGTATGGAATAGGAATGAGTTTGTATTGATTTGCTGTTTTTTTACAGGTATAATAATACAACAAATGCGGGAAAAAAGGGGGAAAGATGGAAACAATGAATGTTTCGCTACTTATAATAGCAATTTGTATGATTGTTCTTGTGGTGATAAGCATTTTAAAGCTTTTTGTCGCGAAGTATTTTGTTAATAGTAGTTTGCAAAAAATTGAAAAGATAAGAAAAGAGATTGAGCCGGAAATATATAGGATTAAAGAGGTTTCTTTTAAAGCAGGAGAAATAGCAGATGTGGTAAAAGATGTTTCTACTAATCTTAAAAAGGTTGCTGATTCAGTCAGTGATGTGGTGGATGATACTTCAAATAAGATAAAAGAGACTACGACAGATTACAAAAAGACACTATCTGGTTTAAGAGATGAAGTGAATACGCATATAAATTTCTTTTCACGGAGGGCACGAAGCGCAGAGGAATATGTAGATGCTGTGATAGCGGCATTGTCAGGAATAGAGAAAATCTTAAGCATTGTTTCAAAAAGGAGGAAATTATGAGTGATGAAAGTAGTGGCGCAGGATGTTTCTTTGCAGGGTTTATCTCTGGTGCTGTAGTAGGAATAGTAGCAGCATTTTTGCTTACACCTAAGACTGGCGAAGAGATGCGTAAAAGTATTTCTGAATATGCTAAAAAAGGACAAGAAAATCTGTTAAAACAAAAGGAAAATTTAGAAGAGAATATTACTAATCTGACATCGAAGATTGTAGATGGCACAAAAGAACTCCTGGAAAAGGGTAAAGAAGTTGTTGAAACTCGAAAAGAAAGCATTCTGAAAAATATCGAAGAGGCGAGGAAGGCAATTCAAGAAGAAAAAGAAAGGTTAAAGGAGATTAGGGCTCGACTTAAAGAGGAAGAAACCCCTAAAGAGGAAGCGTTGTAGAGACAGAGATAAATAGTGGCTAAATTGACATATAAAGAAGCCGGGGTAGACATTAGAAGAGGTCAGAATTTTGTCGGAGTGATTAGGAAATTAGCTGAAGATCTACCTTTTTCAAGTTCTATAGGGAAGTTTTGCAGTCTCTATAATTTAGGAAATTTTGGGTGTGAAGATGTTTCTCTGGCTACATCTACAGACGGTGTGGGTACAAAACTGAAAATAGCATGCATGATGGGCAGGCACAACACGGTAGGAATAGATTTAGTGGCTATGAATGTGAATGATATAATTACCTCCGGTGCACAGCCTGTCTTATTTTCGGACTATATTTCATTTAGTAGATTGGATGATTGTATATTAGAAGATATAATGAAAGGAATAGTGAATGGATTGAGGGATGCAAATTGTTCTCTTTCTGGTGGTGAAACGGCAGAGATGCCGGATATGTACAGAGACGGTGAATACGATTTGGGTGGTTTTTGCATAGGCATTGCAAGGAAAGCTGAAATAATAAGGGAAGATGCGGAAGAAGGAGATGTTGTAGTAGGTCTTTTTTCCTCTGGATTGCATAGCAATGGCTATTCTCTAATAAGAAAAATTGTCTTTGAAAAGATGAAAATGAGAGTAGATACATATATAGAAGATTTAACTTTTATGATTGGAGAAGAACTGCTAAAGCCCACCATGATTTATGTAAAGCCTATTTTGAAGGCAAAAAAGAATGCTATTAAGATAAAGTGCATTGCTCATATAACGGGAGGAGGGTTCTATGGTAATATCCCCCGTGTTTTGCCTTCCAATATGGATATGGTAATAAAGAAAAATGATATTCCTACCCCTCCTATTTTTCATCTCATAAAAGAATGGGGGAATATGGAAGAAAAAGAAATGTTCAATGTTTTTAATATGGGCATAGGCATGGTAGTGGTTGTAAGAAAAGAGGATACGGATAAGACTATAGATTTATGGACAAAAATGAAGTGTGGCTGTAAGATTATAGGATATATAGAGAAAGGTAAGGGAGATGTCCGGATTGTGTAGGATCGCCGTTTTGATTTCCGGTCGAGGCACAAACTTGGAATCTATTATAAGAAGTATAGAAACAGATTATATTAAAAAAGCACAGATTGTTGTTGTTGTAAGCGATAATAGGGATGCGCAGGGACTTTTAAGAGCAGAAAAACAGGGAATAGAGACAATAGTTATAGAGACCAAGGATTTTTCCACGAAGCAGAGCTATGAAGAGAAGTTGATAGAGACATTACAGAAACTTAATATAGATTTGATAGTTCTTGCTGGCTTTATGAGGGTTCTTTCTTCATATTTTGTGAAGCACTTTAAATGGAGAATTATGAATATTCATCCTGCTCTTCTTCCTGCATTTGCTGGACTTCAGGCTCAGAGGCAGGCAGTAGATTCTGGGGTAAGGTTTTCCGGATGTACGGTTCATTTTGTTACGGAAAAAGTGGACAAGGGTCCCATTATTATTCAAGCAGTGGTGCCTGTTTATGTGGAGGAGACGGAAGATACATTATCGCAACGCATACTTCAATATGAACATAAAATATATCCAAAGGCAATAAAGATGTATGTGGAGGGGAAACTGGAGATAACAGGAAATAAGGTCAAAATAAAAGATGAAAGATTTGACCAGAATGTTTTAATAAGCCCAAGCTTGTAGAGGAGAAGATGGAGTTTGAATCGGTAATTGGATTGGAAGTACATGCTCAGCTGTCAACAAAAACGAAGATATTCTGCAGCTGTAGTACAGAATTTGGTGATTCGCCAAACACACATACTTGTCCCGTATGCTTGGGTATGCCTGGCGTTTTGCCTGTTTTGAATAAAGAGGTGGTGGAGTTTGCTTTGCGGTTTGGTATTGCTGCCCATTCTAAAATAAGCAAGTTTTCCCGTTTTGCCAGGAAAAATTATTTTTACCCGGACTTGCCTAAAGGATATCAAGTTTCTCAGTATGAATTGCCTATTGTAGAAGGTGGTTTTATAGAGATAGATTTACCTGAGGGAAAAAAGAAGATAGGCCTTGTTCGAGCACACATGGAGGAAGATGCAGGAAAGCTGATTCATCAAAGAGATGTAAGTTTCGTGGATTTTAATCGAGCAGGTGTTCCTCTTTTGGAAATTGTGAGTGAACCGGATCTGCGCACACCAGAAGAAGCGGGGGAATACTTAAGGAAAATAAGAACCTTGGTTAGATATCTTAAGATAAGCAACGGGAATATGGAAGAAGGCAGTATGAGATGTGATGCGAATGTATCAGTAAGGGAAAAGGCTGAGGAAAAATTGGGCACAAAGGTAGAAATTAAGAATATAAATTCATTTAAACATGTAGAAAAGGCGCTAGTGTATGAAATTAGAAGACAAATTGCTTTAGTCCAAAACGGCGGGCAAATTGTTCAGGAAACAAGATTATGGGATGAAAAGGAGAATATTACGCGATCTATGCGTAGCAAAGAAGAGGCTTATGAATATCGTTATTTTCCTGAGCCGGATTTAGTTCCCCTTCTCATAGATGAGAAATGGGCTGAAAGGGTAAAAACGGATATGCCTGAGTTGGCGGATGAGAAAGAAAAGAGATTTGTAAAAGACTATAAACTATCTCCAGAAAAAGCATCCATATTTACCGAATCAAATGAATTGGCCGACTATTTTGAGAATATATGCAAGGCTTTTCATGGGTATAAGCAGATAGCTAACTGGATGTTGTCGGAGTTTTTGGCATATTTGAATAAGGAAGGAAAAGAGATTGGTGATGTGGATATGAAACCCCGTCAGGTGGCGGAACTTTTAAAACTTGTGGACGAAGGGACGATATCAGGGAAAATAGCCAAGTCTGTGTTTGCAGAAATGTGGGAAACAAATAAAAGTGCAGGGGATATCGTGCAGAAAAAGGGGTTGGTGCAGATCAAAGATGAAAACAAGATTACAGAAATAGTGTGCAGGGTAGTGGAGGAGAACCCTGATGTTGTGGATAAGTATAAAAAGGGTAAAAAAAATGTTATGGGGTTTTTAGCGGGGCAGGTGATGAAATATACCAAAGGAAAGGCAAATCCGCAGTTGGTAAACAAAATACTATTGGAAAAATTAAGATGATCACGGTTATAAAGAGTGGAAGAGTTATTGATCCTTATAATAAGAGGGATGAGATATGCGATGTGGTAGTAAATGGTGAGAAAATAGAGGCAGTAGTTCCTCACTGGGAGGCGAAAGCAGACAGGATAATAGATGCAACGGGAAAGGTTGTATGCCCGGGCTTTGTGGATATACATGTTCATTTTCGTGATCCTGGCTTTACACAGAAGGAGGATTTATATTCGGGAAGCAAAGCTGCGGCTAAGGGAGGTTTTACAACAGTCTGTTGTATGCCCAATACAAATCCGGTAAATGACAATTCGTTGGTTAGTTATTATATCATGAAAAAGGCTAAAGAAATTGGTTTATGCGACATATTTCCTATTGGAGCAATTACCAAGGGTGAGAAAGGGCAGGATTTCGTTGATTTTTACACTCTAAAGGATGCAGGATGTGTAGCCTTCTCTGATGATGGAATGCCAGTTATGGATGCTTTCGTATTACAACAAGTTCTTGTTTATTCAAAGCCTTTAAATGTGCCGATTACCTTGCATGAGGAAGACATAAACCTCTCTTCGGGTGGTGTGATAAATGAAGGTTGTCATTCTACGAAGATGGGTCTTCCGGGAATATCCAATTGTAGCGAATCGGCAATAATAGCCAGAGATGTAGAAGTATTAAGACATACAGGTGGACATATTCATGTGTGTCATGTAAGCACAAAAGAATCAATAAGGATTATTGAGCGAGCGAAACAGGATGGGTTGAACATTACCTGTGAGGTAACACCACATCATTTGAGCTTGACAGAAAAAGAAACGGATGGTTTCAGTACACAGGCTAAGGTTAATCCGCCTTTAAGGACCGAAGAAGATGTGGAAAGTTTACAGGAAGCAGTTAAGGAGGGCATAGTGGATGCTTTAGCCACAGATCATGCTCCTCATGATGAAAAGAGTAAGGAAACTACAATGTCGAATGCGGCGTTTGGTATATCTGGCTTAGAAACAGCATTTGCCGTCCTAAATACATATTTAGTAGAGAAAGAGATTGTTTCTTTGACAGAGTTGATAGCTCTTATGACTTACAAGCCGTCGATTGTTTATCACCTTTCTCGAGGCACATTGAGCAAGGGAGACTTTGCTAACATAACGGTAATAGATTTAAACGAAAAATGGACGGTAAACAGAGAAGAATTTATATCTAAAGGAAGAAATACGCCGTTTCATAATAAGAACTTGAAAGGGCAAATTTACTACACAATGTATAAAGGTGAGATTACATACGAGAGGAAAAATGATTTTTAAGAAAAAGAAAGAAGAAGGCGAAAGGTTTGTCCAGTGTAAGGCCTGCAAAGAGACAATTTATATTGATGATGTTAAGGAAAATCTATGGGTTTGCCCAAAGTGCGGGAATTATTTCAGGATTTCTGCTCGACACAGAGTAGAGATAACAGCGGATGAAGGAATATTTAAAGAGTTTGATACCCAAATATATTCTAAAGATCCTCTGAGTTTCGTTGATCTTAAACCTTATAAACAGAGGTTGTCTGAAGCAAAAGAAAAGACAGGGAACAAAGAGGCTGTGATATGCGGTTTCTGCAAGATATGTGATGAGCCTGCGGTTCTTGTTGTCCTGGATTTCAATTTTTTAGGTGGAAGCATGGGGTATGCTACTGGAGAAAAAATCGTAAGGGCAGCGGAGAAGGCAATTACAAAGAGCATAGGATTGGTTATTATTTCTTCTTCTGGCGGTGCTCGCATGCAGGAAGGCATCCTTTCGTTGATGCAAATGGCAAGAACCAGTGCTGTTTTAAATAAACTTTCTAAAAAGGGCATTCCTTATATATCTGTTCTTGCCGATCCTACAACAGCAGGGGTGAGTGCCAGCTTTGCCATGTTGGGTGATGTGATTATAGCTGAACCTAAAGCCCTTATTGGTTTTGCTGGACCGAGGGTTATTAAGCAAACCATAGGACGTACCTTGCCTGAAGGTTTTCAGCGGACAGAATTCTTATTGGAACATGGTATGATAGATATGATAGTGGAGAGAAAGGATATTCCAGAAACGATAGGGAATTTGCTGCGATATTTCAATAAAAATGTTGCTTATTAAGCTAAAATGGTGTGTAAAAAGCTGGTTATAAAAGGCTTGGTGCAGGGAGTAGGCTATAGGCATTGGTTAAGACAGTTGGCTTTTGAAAAAAATATAAAAGGATATGTGAAAAATTCACCGAATAAAAATGTAAATGCTGTTCTCTGCGGAGAAGAGAAAGATGTAGAGGAGGCAATAGGGCAATGTTTTAAAGGCCCTCCGTCTGCATTGGTTAAAGATATTGATGTAACGGATACAAATTGCAATCTTAAGGATTTTTCTATTATCTTTTAATAGGAAGGAGATATTCATGAAGCGTCCGATGATGGAAAAAGCTATCGATAAGTTTCTCAAACAGGATTTGGAGAATGCGAAGACAATGTTTGAAATGGCACTTTTAGAAGAGCCGTTTAATGTAACGGCTAAATTGGGGATTGTGTGTATAGATGCAATGCAAGACGGATTTAGTGAGGCGTTAGAGGTATTTAAGCTTGCCATGTTTGCTACCGAAGAAGAAAAAGAAAAGATTTATGGATCACTCGTCGAAGGAGCTTGGGAGGAGAGAAATATAGATGCTGAGTGGTATATGGACAATGAATTTTTGGCTCAAGCTTATATTGAAACAGGAGAGGCAGATGTAGCTCGGGCGGAATTGGAAGCGGCGATATATTTGGATCCTCGATCTGCGGAAAATCATCATCTGTTGGGGAAGATGTACGAGAAATTAGGGGATATTGAACGAGCAATAGATCACTATGAACAATCTTTATCTATTAATCCTCTTCAAGGGGAGGTTTCTAAAAGAATATTAAAGCTTGTGCAGAAAAAAAATGGAAAGAAAAGAGATTCTTAGTACAATAAGGAAGGCAATATTTGTAGAAAGAGATGCATTAGAAAAACTGGCAGAAGGGGTGGATGAGAGTTATATACAGGCGTTGGAAATTCTTATTAAATGCAAGGGACAGGTTATTCTTTCTGGTGTAGGCAAGTCTGGTATTGTTGCCAAGAAGATTGCGTCTACCTTTGCTTCAACGGGAACTCCTGCGATATTTGTACATCCGGTGGATGCTGCACATGGAGATTTGGGCATAATAACAAGAGACGATGTAGCTATGTTTGTTTCCAAGAGTGGCAATACGCCGGAGTTGAACTTTCTTTTGCCTACACTTAAACGATTTATGGTTCCTGTAATTTCTATAGTGGGCAATAATGCACATTCCTATTTGGTGAGGAAATCGGATGTAGTGATAAATGCATCTGTAGATAGTGAGTGTGGACCAATAGATGTAATTCCTACTGCTTCTACTGTTGCTGCTTTAGCTGTTGGAGATGCCTTGGCAGTAGGTCTTATTACAGTTAGAGGTTTTACGAAGGACGATTTCGCCTTGCTTCATCCCGGTGGTATACTGGGAAGGAAGTTGTTATTAAGGGTTGAAGATTTAATGCATACAGGAAGAGAGATACCTGTAATTTTCGAAGAAACTCCTGTGAAGGATGCGATTTACGAGATAAGTTCTAAAGGACTGGGCATGACTTGTGTGATAAACAAAGAAGGTAGATTGGACGGCGTAATAACTGATGGTGATCTTAGGCGGGCGATAGAACAAAAGGGAGCGAGATTATTTAACTTGAAAGTAAAGTGTATTATGACGGAGAATCCTAAAACAGTAGAGAAAGATGCCTTAGCGGCGAAAGCAGCAGCTATAATGCAGAGTTTTTCTATTACCAATTTAGTGATTGTAAATAGAGAAAAACATGTAAAAGGGGTAATTCACCTGCATGATATCTTAAGAGCTGGAGTATTATGATAAAAGACTTAAAAAACATAAAGCTTATTGTTATAGATGTGGATGGTGTGTTGACAAATGGTAGCATTATTATTGATGAAGAAGGCAAAGAACAAAAATTTTTTGATGTGAAAGATGGACATCTTATTCATTTGGCTGTTGATGCGGGACTGAAGATTGTATGGGTGTCTGGAAGATATTCTAAGGCAACAGATAGAAGAGCGTGGGCGACTGGTATACACTTTGTATTACAGAACCAGCGAGATAAAATAAAGTCGCTGAATATAATAAAAGAAAAATTTAAAGTGAGCGAGGCGGAGATAGCTTATATTGGAGATGATCTTATAGATATACCTCCGATGCTTGTCTGTGCTTTTTCAGCCGCGCCTTGTGATGCGGCAGAAGAGGTTAGAGAAAGGGTAGATTATATATCTTCTTATGACGGGGGAAAGGGTGCGGTGAGAGACATTTTAAAACTTATCCTTAAAGGTAAGGGGCTGTGGGAAAAATTGCTGCAGAGATATACTTGTGGAGTATCGGAATAAATTAACCATTTTTAGAATAATTTTTTATTTGTTTGTTGTTGTTTGTGCGTTGTTTATTTTAATCTCTTTCATAAAAAAGAAACCGTTTATCTTGAATAAAACAAAGCAAAATTTGGCAAATGTTGTTGGCACGGTAAAGGATGTGAACTACAAACAAATTGTGAACAAAGAAGGTTTGAAGTATGTCTTAAAGGCAAAAGAGATGAAAATTTATAAAGGGGATATTTATCTCTTCCGTGATGTGCGGCTGAGGCATCCTACTAAAAAATATGGTGATATTCTGATTATGGCAAAAACAGCAAGGGCAGATAAGGAAAGAAATATTCAACTTGACGGGAATGTTACAGCGAGAGGTAAAAACTTTATAATAAAGACGGAAAAGGCAAATTGGAGCAGTGGCAAAGATGAACTTTCTGGTTTAGGCAAGGTGACATTTCAAGGAGAGATAGACCTGAGCGGCGTGGGGTTCAAATACAAGCGTAAAAATGATATGTTGTATATCTATCATGATGTGGATGTGTGGATAAGATGATGTTTAAAGGTAAAATTAGGGTTGGTTCGGATAAGTCTATTTCTCAGCGTGCGCTGATTCTTTCCTCCATTGCGGAGGGGAAAACGTATATTAAGCATCTTCTCAAGTCTGAAGATATAGATTGCACAACGCGTGCCTTACGGATGTTGGGCGTAAGTATAGGGCAAAAAGATGAATATGTTGTTGTTGAAGGCAAGGGAAAATTTTCATTAAGAGAGTCAGGGGATGTTCTGAATTTGGGGAATTCTGGCACAGGTATGCGTCTTTTGGCAGGTCTGGTTTCGGGTGCAAATTTTCTGACTATTTTCACCGGCGATGAGTCGTTGAGAAAAAGGCCAATGAAAAGAATTGTACAACCCTTGCGCATGATGGGAGCAATGATTGATGGAAGAGAAAATGGAGCAATTCCTCCACTGGTTATAAGGGGAAAATACCCGTTAAATGGTATAAGATATGAAATGCCTATAGCCAGTGCTCAAGTTAAATCGGCTATACTTTTGGCAGGTCTGTTTTCTCAGGGGAAGGTAGAGATAAGAGAACCTCTTCCTTCGCGGAATCACACCGAAATAATGCTGAAGAGTATGAATGTGGATGTAGAATGTGTAGATCGTTTAATTAGCTTAGGTTCAAACAGAATTCTGCATTCGCCAGGCTATATAGAGGTCGGAGCAGATATTTCTTCAGCTGCTTACTTTATGGTGACTGCGGCTTTAGTTCCTCATTCGCAGGTTTTATTTGAAGATGTAGTGTTAAATCCCACACGTGCAGGTATTTTGGATGTATTTCGGATGATGAATGTAGAATTTGAAATAAGAAATATCAGAGAAGTAAACGGAGAAAAGATAGGAGAGATAGTTGTTTGTTATTCTCCACACCTCCAAGGTGTTTCTTTGGAAGGGAGTATTATTCCCCGTATTATTGATGAGATTCCTATAATTTGCATCCTGGCCTCCTGTGCTGATGGAAAAACAATAATTAAAGATGCTTCTGAATTGCGATATAAGGAGTGTGATCGCATAAAGGCGATGGTGGAAAATCTAAGTCATATAGGGATAAAATGTGAAGAGTTGCCAGATGGAATAATAATAGAAGGAGGAAAATTGACGGGAGGAAGGATAAATACATATTGTGATCATCGGATAGCAATGTCTTTTGCTATTGCTTCTCTTATTTCCAAAGATAATATTGTTCTTGATGATACTTCATCTATTGATACATCTTATCCTATGTTTTTTAAACATTTAACTAACTTGACTATTTCTTAAATAGGCATATAGGTTATAGCGTTAAAGTAGGTCAGGTAGCCGCTATTTCTTATAATAGAAGTAGAGGAAAGTCCGGGCTCCTACGGGCAGGAAGCTGGATAACGCCCAGTGAGAGTGATCTCAAGGAAAGTGCCACAGAAAAGATACCGCCCCATGAAATAGGCAAAGTTGCCATTTCACAGGGTAAGGGTGAAAAGGTGAGGTAAGAGCTCACCGGGTATGTAGTGATATGTACCGCATGGTAAACCCCTTCTGGAGCAAGACCGAGTAGGAGAACGAAAGGCGTGTCCGTCCTATGTTCTCGGGTAGGTCGCTTGAAGTGGCAGGTAACTGTCAACTCTAGATAAATGGCTACCACCTTTTTATTAAGGTACAGAACCCGGCTTATGACCTACTCTAACGCCGCCGCCCGTTTTGCTAAATTGTCTGCCATTTTATTTTCTTCTCTTGGTATATGTATAATGGAAAATGTTGGGATTTTTTCTATTAAATTAAGCGCTTCTTTTAATAATATTTTCAGTTTTTTGTCTCTAACCATATAATTTCCGTTAATTTGTTTCACGACAAGTTCTGAGTCTGATTTTATCCTTACTTCATCTGCTCCAAAATCTTTGGCAAAATTTAGGGCTTCTATTAGCGCTTTATATTCAGCGACATTATTTGTTGCTTTCCCAATATACTTACTTATTTTCTCTATTATATCGTCTTGATCATTATAAACAACGATTCCTATTCCTGCTGGTCCAGGATTAGAAAGGGATGATCCGTCTGTATTTATAGTTAGCTTTTTACTCTTCTTCATTTTCAGGATAATATAGGATTCTTCCACAGTTGGGACAAAATACTATTTCATTTGTTTCTTTCACTGTGGTAAAGGTTTGAGGTGTGATTTTCATAAAACAACCATAACATGCTCCCTGTTTCACCGGAACAATGCTTGTACCCTTTGTCCACCTGTTTAGTTCCTCGTATCCTTTGATGATTTTTACATCAATATCTTTATACAGTATCTTTTTTCTTTTCTCTATTTCATTGATATTTTTCTTTATTTGATTTATGTTTCCCCCCGTTGTTTGTTTAAGTGTATCCATTTCTTTTTGAGCACTGTTTAAAGATGCTTCTGCTTCCTGAACACTTTTTTTCTTTTCTTCAATAGACCCTATTATACTTAGTAATTTTTCTTCTAACATATCTTCGTTTGTTTTGGAAATTTCTATTTCTGTATTTATTGCACTGAATTGTTTTTCTGTAGTTACACTCTTTGTTTTTTCTTCTAATTTCTTTAAATTTTCTACGCTTTCATTTAAAAGTTCATCTTTAAATTTCTTATCTTCTAATAATTCTTCAATTTCCTTGCGCAGAGTTTCTACATTATTTGTTTGTACTTTTACTTTTGTCTCTTTTTCTTCTGCCTTCTTCTGCGATTTTTCGATTTCTCCGTTTAACTTTACAATTTCTTTGTCTAATTTTTGAACCTTTAAAAGTTCTTGTACATCTTTATTCAACATTGCCTCCTTTAGTAAAGTATTTCCAAGGCAAACTATCATGTTTGCTCTTTAAAATAGGAATATTTCCTATGTGTTTTTTGAGTATTTCGTCTAACAGGTCTTTGAATATCACTTCCGTTGAGAAGTGTGTGGCATCTATCAGTTTGATACCCCTCTCTTTGGCGTAGATAGCGATATGATGCTTGATGTCGCCTGTTATGAAAACATCGAATTCTTCGTTCAAATTCCACAACATATCTCCACAACTTCCGCTACAGACAGCCGCATCTTTCACATATTCACCTCCCTCTCCTACATATTTGATATGTGGTACATGCAGTTTCTTTCTTATATGTTCACACAACTCTATTAATTTCATGGGTCTTGGTAAGTTACCATATCTTATTAGATTATCCGGCGGTATTTTTTTCACACGGTTGATGCCTAAAATTTTACATAAATAGTCATTTAAGCCTCCGTCGGCTATGTCTGCGTTGGTATGAATAGCATAGAGGGTTATATCGTTTTGAATGCTTTTTTGTACAGCATTATAAGGATAGATTGAAGTGTTTATTTTCTTAGTAGAAAAAAAGAGGAGTGGATGATGAGAAATAATCAGATTGCAGTTTTTTTCTTTTGCCTCACCTACAGTGGAAAGATAGACATCTAACGATAAGAGAATACCTTTTATCTCATTGTTGAAATTGCCTACCTGGAGACCAGGATTGTCACTTTCCAATGCCAATTTGGAAGGAAAATAGCCTTCTAAAAGTTCAACTAAAGAAGAAATTCTCATAACATTTTAATGGGCCCGCCAGGACTCGAACCTGGGACCAACCGGTTATGAGCCGGTGGCTCTGCCAACTGAGCTACGGGCCCGCCGTCCATGATATACAATTTTATGTGCTTGTCAAGTTAGCTAAGTTTTGTATAATTTAGATAATGAGAGTAGATGTGCTTGTTCCGGATACGGCTGACAGAAAAAGACCGTCATGGGCGATGAGGATAGAGGGAATAAATGATGAAAAGGTGGGCAAAGACGCATTCAGAGGAGAAGCATTAGTAAGAGGTAGTTTTGCCAAGTTAGAGATAGGTAGTTTAATTCTCTTTTATGAAGAGTGCATGTTAGAAAATAGAGACCATGATGAGCCTTATGTGATTTTGTATCGTGTAAAAAAAAATGGTGAATTAAGAGTAATCACATCCGTAATAGGGTGGGATTGGTTTATGCGTATAAAACAGAAGGCTATAGAAGCATTAAAGAGTTAAAATTTTAGATGCCTAAGTAAACTTCTTTGATATGTTCGTTGTTGAGCAGGTCTCTGCCTTTGCCCTGAAGAGTTATTCTGCCGTTTTCTAAGATATAGGCTTTTGTGCATGAGGTCAAAGCATGCACCACATTTTGTTCTACCAACAGAATGGTGATTCCTTCCTCGTTAACTTTTTTAATGATTTTAAATACTTCATCCACCAAAAAAGGCGCCAATCCTAAGGAGGGTTCATCTAACATGAGCAGTTTAGGTTTTAACATCAATCCTCTACCTATGGCTAACATCTGTTGCTCTCCACCGCTTAAGGTTCCTGCTTCCTGGCGCTGTCTTTCTTCTAACCTGGGGAAGAGTGCAAATACCCAATCTATACTTTCTTTTCTTTTATTTTTCGCTTTTTGGGGCAGGGAACCCATTATTAGGTTTTCTTTAACTGTCATTTCTGGGAACAGTCGTCTTGCTTCAGGAACATGGGCAATGCCCATCTCAGCAGTTTTATAGGCTGGAACATGATTGAGGTCCTGTCCCAAAAATTCAATATTCCCCTTTTTTGGTCGCAATAGTCCAGAGATGGTATTTAAGGTGGTAGTTTTACCGGCACCATTGGCTCCCAATAGAGCGACATATTCTCCTTCGTCCACTTCAAGAGAGGCTTCCCATAAGGCTTGAACCTCTCCATAATAGACATCTATATTATTTACCTTGAGCATAGGATTCTCCTAAGTAGGCTTTAATTACCTCTTGATTGTTGACTATTTCTTGAGGTGTTCCTCTTGCTATTTCTTTGCCGAAGTTGATCACCATGATTCTGTCCGAGATGCCCATCATAACCTTCATTACATGTTCTACAATTAAAATAGTTATGCCTGACGAGCGAATCTTCTGAATGATTTCCATTGCAGTTTCCGTTTCTTTGGGATTTAATCCTGCCGCTACTTCATCTAAAAGCAGTAATTCAGGCTCTGTAGCCAGGGCTCGGGCTATTTCTAATCTTTTTTTATTAGCGATGGTTAACCCTTTGGCTGGAAAATGCCTATGCCGAAAGAGATCGCAAAAATCCAGGACTTCAAGCGCTTTATCTTTTGCTTTGGTAATATTGCTTGTTTTCAAAAAGGCTCCAGACATGACATTTTCTAAGGTGGTCATCCGTCTTAACGGTTTGACTATTTGAAAAGTTCTGCCAATGCCCAATTTGCAAATCTCATAAGTGGGAAGTTTATCAATGCGTTTTTCTTTGAAGTATATTTTCCCACCGCTCAATGGATAATAGTGGTTTATACAGTTAAAGATAGTTGTTTTTCCCGAGCCGTTGGGGCCAATGAGTCCGAAAATTTTTCCTTTTTCAATAGAAAAACTTACATCATTAACGGCAGTTAAACCACCAAACTTCTTGACTAAGTTTTTAACCTCGAAATAACTCATGTCATCTCGCTTCCTATATGTGTTCCTTTGCGGCGGAACAGTTTCTTTATCTTATTTGCTTCGCCCATAACTCCGTTAGGCATGTACATAATTACCAGACATACGATAACACCAAACACCAAAAGGTGTGCTGAGCCTAAAGAAGAACGGAACAATTCACTTAGGACCACATAGATAATTGCTCCAACCACAGGTCCCCATAATGTGGCTACTCCACCTAATATCACCACCATGATTATCATTATTGATACATCGGGCAAGGAAAAGACTATAGATGGTTCAATATAATTCATATAATTCATATAGAAAGCTCCAGCTAATCCCGAGAAAAAGGCGCTTGGAATAAGAGAATACATTTTATATTTAGTGGTAGGTATTCCTAAAGATTCTGCGGTGTCCTGGTCTTCCCTGATGGAAACGAAATAGTACCCTGCTCTTGAAGCCATCAAACGATAAACAGTGTAGATACTCAAAAGCAGCACGACTAATCCGATATAATAATAAGGCAATTTAGAACTGAAAGTGGTCAAGGTTAATATTCCCATTGCACCATTGGTAAAAGGTACCCATTCGGTGAAAATGAGTCTGCATATCTCACCCACTGCTAACATTGCCAAGGCAAAATATGGTCCGCGAAGGCGGAAGCAGATTAAACCGATAGGGATACTAATAATAACGGCAGCAACAGGTCCCACTATCATTCCCCACCAGGGAGATATATGGAGATGGAATGCAAGTAATCCCGCTCCATAGGCGCCTAAGCCAAAGAAGGCGGCATGTCCGAAAGAAACCTGCCCTGTATATCCTCCCAGTAGGTTCCATGCTACCCCTAATGTTCCCCAGATTAATATCAAAATAAATATATGTTGATAATAACTTGATTGCACTATGAATGGAAGAATTATTGCTATTATAATAATGATAGACAAAAACCAAAACTTTTTTAGCATCTATTCACCTTTTAGTTAGACTCTTAAATCCGCCCGGCAAGAATAAAAGCACTATAATGAAAATAACAAAACCTACAACATCCTTTAGCCCCATGGAAATATAGGTAGCACCAAAAGATTCTGCAATACCTAAAGTTAAACCTCCAAACAATGCCCCCATCGTGCTTCCCATTCCTCCTAAAATAGTAATTATAAAGGATTTTGCTACAAAGGCATGTCCAATATCGGGAAATAAATAATATATGGGAATAAGTAGTGTTCCGCCACCGGCGGCTAAAGCAGAGCCTAAACCAAAGGTGATAATAGTAATTTTATTTGCATTGACTCCCATAAGGATTGCTGCTTCTTTGTCCTGAGCCGTAGCTCGGATTGATCTTCCTATATCGCTTTTAGTAAGAAAAATGTGCAATGCATAGGTAAAGACCATAGCAATAACGAAACCGATCGCCATAGGAATGCTAACCGAAACATCGCCAACAAAAAAACTGGAACCAGTATAACTGGTATGCACGGATTTATAGTCAGAGCCGAAGATCATCCTCATGGTTTCTGTCAAAACCAACATGATACCTACAGTTAAAAGGACCTGGTTTTCTGGCAGGATGGATTCTTTCCCTATTAATGTATTGATACTGTATTTTTGTATTAGACAACCGAGAAAAAATAAGGCAGGCATGGAAATAAATAGAGCGGCATAGGGGTCAATTCCCCAGTAGTGAAAGCAAACATAAGTGACATACATGCCTACCATTACTAAAGCACCATGAGCAAGGTTTATGATCTTCATTACACCCATGATCAATGTCATGCCAATAGCAATAAGAGCATACATGCCTCCCAATAACAGTCCACAAATCAATGTCTGCCAGAATAAGGACATTAAGATTGTTCCCTGAGATTGTTATTTAGGAGGAAGAGCAAAACTCTTCCTCCTTGGTATTTATCTTTTGTTCCATTTTGGGACAGGATAAACATAGTTTGCTGATTTAGCCGCCTCGGGCCAAATAACTTCAAGCTTGCCATTCTGCCACTGCACCACATAAGTGGTGGGTTTGTTCTGGTTGGTGTAATTGTGTCCAAATTCATCACTCCAGTTTTCAAATTTTATAAGACCCATAATAGTGCTTACTTCTGCTTTGAGGAGGGCATTTCTAATATCCTTGGGGGTAATTTTCTTTGCATTGTTGAGAACATCTGCAATTATCTGCATGGTGGCATAAGCTTGCGCTCCATGATAATCTGGTTTTTTACCATATTTTTTTATATAGTTGTCATAATATTCTTTGGCTCCTGGCCAGGCAACATTGGGGACCCATAATGTAGTTGAAGCTATATATTGTGCAGCACCACCAGTATTTTTTAGAAACTCAGGCATGGTCCATCCTGCAGCACCACCGACGAAGAATGGACAGCTCCAGTTCAGTTCCCTCGTTTGAGTGGCAATTAAAGCCGCATCCATAACATAGGAAATACAATATGCCGTATCGGGGTTGCTTTTCTTTGCCTTGGCGAGCATGGGCTTAAAGTCTACGGCGCCGGCTTCATATGCTTCATCAAAAACAATTTTAATGCCCTTTTTCTTGCATACTTGCCTGAAACCCTTGGCTGAACTTGTGCCGAAATCTGTATTTTCATACATCAATACCGCAGTTTTAGGATGAGCAACCTTGTCGTAAAAATCAAATAACGCTCCCGTGTATTTGCTGGCTGGAGCAGCCGTGCCTCTAAATACCCATTTCCATCCTTGAGTAGTAATCTTATCTGCGGCACCAGTAGAAACTACAAATGGCATTTTCATAGATTGCGCAGCGCCGGCAATAGGGTAGCTGCAAGCACTACTGTAGCCGCCTGAGAGCATGATAACCTTGTTTTTATGAACCAATTTTTCTGCAGCAGATTTAGCTATGCCTGGTTTGCCTTGGCCGTCTTCAAATAGAAGCTCAATTTTTCTACCGCCTATGACAGTTTTTTCACCTAAATCTTTGTATGCCATTAAGAATGAATTTTTCTCCATTTCACCAAACATGGCCTTAGGTCCTGTCAAAGGAAGCACGATTCCTACCTTTATTGGTTTTTCTTTTGCCTGAGCTGTATAGCTGAGACCAATAAATAAAACAGACAAAAGTAAAACAAAGAACACTTTGCTTATGGTTTTCATTTTTCACCTCCCCACTACACTTTTTTTAATTGATGTTGCTCTTACTACACTGTTATGCAAAAGAATCATACCTACATTTACATCTTGTTTTGCTTCCTTTATCCAGTCTTCAATCATTCAAGCCATCTCCAATACTTTATTTACCAATTTTTCTATTCCCAGGGCAACCTTTGAAATGGTGGGTCCTAACATATAAGCAGGGGTAGAAACCACCTTATTTTTTTCATCAACCGCAATATCATCTACGGTTCTTACCACATGTTTACCACCCATCTTCTCAATAGCATCTGCTGTGTCCTTATCATTACCTATCGTTACCTTTGCACCCAATACCTTAGCGGCAATAACAGGAGCAATACAGATAAATCCTATTGGCTTGCCTGCTCTATGCATTTCTTTAATCAATCTTTCTACCTCAGGATTTACAGTGCAATCTGCACCTTTTACCGCAAAATTGCACAAATTTTTTGCTGCACCATATCCACCAGGAATAATTAAAGCATCTAAATCTGTGGCTTTAATTCCTTTTATGTCCTTTATATTACCTCTTGCAATTCTGGCTGCTTCTACCAATATGTTCCTCTTTTCGCCCTTCGCTTCTTTGCCTGTCAAGTGATTAACAACATGATATTGGTCATTATCAGGAGCCATGCAAATAATCTCTGCACCAGCCTTATCCAAGAAAAACAATGTAAGCATAGCCTCATGAATTTCACTTCCATCCATAACACCACAACCTGCCAAAACAACTCCCACCTTTATTGGTTTTTCTTTTGCTTGAGCTGCATAGCTAAAACCAATAAATAAAACAGACAAAAGTAAGACAAAGAACACTTTGCTTATGGTTTTCATTTTTCACCTCTCTATTACATTTTCTTTTAATCTTGGATCCACCAATATATATAAAACATCGGCTAATAGATTGCCGATGAGAGTAAGCGACGCACCAATAACCAGTACTCCCATTATTGTGGGGTAATCTCGGGACATTGCTGATTGATAAAAGAGTTGACCCATGCCCGGTATGGAGAAAATTGTCTCAAAAATCACGCTGCCGCCGATAATGGTTGGCAGAGCAAGTCCTAAAATGGTTATTAATGGCAAGAGTGCGTTTTTCAGTGCGTGTTTGAAAATTATTTCGTTTTGAGAAAGACCTTTAGCATAAGCCAATTTTATATAAGGTTCTTTTAATACCTGAATCACGCCTTTTCTCGTGTAACGGGAAAAGGCAGCTAATCCGGCAAATGCAGAGATACCTACGGGCAATACAAGGTGTTTTATCATATCCCAGATATATGGGAACATCCCTAAATTTTCTGCACCTATGGAGTGAATGCCTGATATGGGCAAAAGGCGAAGGTGAACACCAAACAGAATCATAAGGAGTAAGGCTAACCAAAAGGCAGGTATGGAATACCCGGCAAAGACAAATACCGTAAAGAACTTATCAAATAAACTATTTTCTTTTACAGCAGAAATGACCCCCAACGGGACAGAAATGATTATAATAATAAAAAGGCTGGCAGTATTTATAATTATGGTTATAGGAAGGCGTTTTCCAATTTTCTCTATTACCTTTTTCCCATCAACTAAAGATCTGCCGAAATCCAGCCTTATTAGATGATTTAACCAGATAGCATATTGTTTCCATAATGGTTTATCCAGATGATATATCTTTTTCATCTTTTCTAATGACTCCATAGAGATATTGGGATTGAATGTCCCTTCACTCTTTACGGGATTGCCCGGTGCAAGATGTATTACTAAAAAGCATATTATGGTTATACCCCACAATGTAGGTATAATTTCCATCAATCTTTTTATTAAAAATCTGTTCATACATAATTATAATTATATGCCAAAATATTTATCCATTCTATCAAAAGCTTCAGTTATCACCTCTTTTGAACTGCAGAAACATAGGCGCAGATGTCCTTCGCCGGTGGGACCAAAAGGTGCACCAGGGGTGGTGGCTACCTTTGCTCCTTTAAGAAGATTCATACAAAACGATACCGAATCTTTTCCTTCTTTGGTTAAAATCTTTGGGAACATATTGTAAGAACCTTTTGGCTTATGGTAGGAGAATATGGAACTCAGCCTATCCAGACGGCTGCACATCAAATTTCTCCATTCTAAGTAATGGTTATAGAATTCTTTTACACAGTCTTGTGGTCCAGTTATCGCTTCTATTGAGGCATGTTGAGAAACAACGGGCGCACATATAGTCATGGGAGTATGAGCTTTAATTACCTCTTTTATTAAATCTGGGGTAGAAACATCATATCCAATTCTCCATCCTGTCATGGCATAGGTTTTTGTAAGTGTGAAGTTTTCCACAACTCTCCCTTTCATTTCTGGAATAGAACCGATACAAAAATGTTTTTCTCCATCAAATAAAAAGTATTCATAGGCTTCATCCGTTATAATCCACAGATTGTTTTCTATTGCGATTTCCGCCACTTTCCTTAAGTCTTCTTCAGGAAATACTGCACCAGTGGGATTGCAGGGATTACAATAGAGAATTGCCTTTGTCTTTTTGGTAATTGCTTTTTTAAGCCCATCAATGTCAAGTCTCCATCCTTCTTCTTCAATGGTGGGAAAATAAACGGGTGTTGCAGAAGACATTTTGACCGACAACTCGTGTGTAGTGTAATTTGGCGAAGGCATAAGAACTTCATCTCCAGGATCAACTAAAACCAATAGGGCGGCAAATATTCCTTCCATTGCACCGGTGGTTACAAGCACACCATCAGCTTCAACTTCTATATTGTTATCTCTTCTTACCTTCTCTGCAATTACTTCCCTTAATTTCGAGAGACCTGGCGGAGGAGAATATTTACTCGTCAAATCTTTCTTTATTGCCTCAATGGCTGCATTGTTTATGTGATCGGGCGTAGGCGCGTCTGGTCTTGCCCAGGACAGAGCTACAGCATCAGGCATACTGGCTGCTAATGCTGACATTCCATGAATAGCAGAGGGCTTGGTCAGCCTTGCCTTTTTGGCTACTTCCAATCTTTCCATTTTAAGCCTCCTTAAAATATTTACCTTATACTTTTACAACTTTTAATATAAAAATTCAATACTCTTTTGCCTATTTGTGGTTACTAAATAAAATTGTCATAAAAACCTCTTATTCTTTTGGAGGTTTTTATGATATTCTATGCGAAATGGGAGAAAACAATATAAAAAGAGGTTTGTCTAATAATTGTTATGTATCTTAAAAGAGAAAGAAGTAATAAACATTGTATGTCTTATTGCTTTAGGCTTCTTGGAAATTAGAAGCTAAATTACATCATGGAAATACCGCTACTAAATGATATCATCATCATATTTGTGTTGTCCATTGCTATTCTCTTTGTATGCCATCGCCTTCGCGTGCCGACGATTGTCGGATTTCTTCTTACCGGAATACTGGCCGGGCCTTACGGGCTTGGACTGATAAAGGGTACTCATGAGGTTGAAACCCTGGCTGAAATCGGCGTGGTGTTACTCCTTTTTACCATTGGAATCGAGTTCTCGTTTCAAAGGCTGCTGCAAATCAGGAAATCTGTCCTGCTGGGCGGCTCTATTCAGGTATTGCTGACGGTCCTGGTTACTTTTGTTATAGCTAACCAACTGGGACAACCAATCGGCAAATCGATTTTCC
>JAGMDW010000148.1 GCA_023128455.1 Desulfurellaceae bacterium | reverse complement strand
GAAAGGACAGATTGTGCCTTCTAATTCCGCTTCTCCCACACCCTTGGGACAGAATTTACATTTACTATTTCTTATCTTTACAACGATATTATCATATTCTTTTTCTATATTTATATCACTGGAAATAGACAATATAGAGTTAAGAGATGCTAACACTTGTTCACATTCTTCCTTAATACCTTTGCTCTCATCAATTTTTAGAGGATTTTTTACCTCCTCAAACATCGCCAAATACTTTCCTGCTCGGCGTGATGCGATGTTCATCACCGCCTGATTCAATATGCCAAACTCATTAAGACCTGCGAGAAAAGAAGTCATAAAAACATCATCTGCATTAAGGTCTCTCTCCTCTATACTTTCCTTGAAACCCATCATATCCCTCCCATTAATATTTACTCAATTTACCAATTGCTAAATTTTCCTTTGCCTCTTCAATCTTGTTCACAATATGAGTGTCTATCCATCTTCCGTCCCACCATTCTAAGGGATTAACAAACAAACCATTCACCAGAATGGAAAAATGCAAGTGGTCTCCAAATGCCAATCCCGTAGTATCGGTATAAGCGATGCGTTGTCCTTTTTTTACATTTTGTCCCGTTTTTACATATATGTTACCCAAATGTGCATATAGACTAAACAAACCAAAACCGTGATCAACAATTATTGTATTTCCATAAATACCCAAAAAACCTGTCCACTTCACAATGCCATCGTTTGCAGCGATAACAGGTGCATTTCTTACAGATGCCAAATCATACCCTAAGTGATATTCTCTATCTATTTTCCTGCCGTTGTAAATATAGTCTCTTACTTCAAAGGCAGATGTCACTTTGCAACCGCGAGAATGAATAAATCTACCATGCCACAACATCTTTGTTACAGAATCCTGGCATATCTTCTCAATCTGTTCATTGTTTTTCTCCCGCATGTTCCTGTTTGCCGAAATAAAAGATTGTGAAAGATTTTGAGGATTAAAATTATTCCCCAAAACTTCCCTAATCTTTCCTTCTATAAATGATTTTGTTACCTCAACATTGCATCTTTTGGGTTTAAAACTCTCCCAAAAAACAGGCACATGAGCAAGAAATATATTCCCCGCTTTATCTGTAGCTACCGCCGTTGTTCTCCAAATCTTCAGTTTGTTCACAACATCATATCCAAAAAAGCTAAGATAAACATCATCTTCACCAAATAAGGATTTCGCAGGATAAGCTTTAAACTTTCTTTCGTTTACTGTCAGATAGACAGAACTCAAATTTTTATCTTTTGCCTGAAATATAGCCACACCCGCTCCGCTAACTTTAACCCTATTCGCTCCACTCAAAATAACTATATGAGGAGAGATGGTATCTATAACTATTCTCTTTTCTATATTTAGCACATTTCCCCTAAACAAATTTTTTGTGCTGTGATTCCTTACGCGGACAAATAGATATGCCTCCCCCTGTGGCAACTGCTTCTTTACTTGCAACCTCAAGTTTATACTTTTCATGTCTTTATCTTCAAAATGCCTTTTATACAACTCTATTGGTGTATCTAATACCATAAGCTTCACTTCAATGTCCTTTATCCCCGCTCGTTTATCTTTTATGCTTAAAATAATGGGTTTTTTGTTTGTGAAATACTCTATAGGATACTTAATATTTATAGATATAGGATTTTTCCCTATGGGCACAAATAGATAAGCCAAAATACCAATTAGGATTATAACAATAAAAACGAAAATTAGACCCTTTTTCATCTACAATTTTCCTCCATTATTTATGATTTAAATCTGCTTTATACTGGATTATAAAACTTAATATTTGTTTTTTGGCGGCATGGACATTTATCCAGGCATAAATATGAGACTTTCTGCTTAATGAACAGGAAAGAGAATTGGTCAAAGGAAATTGAGAGATAAGCAAAGAAAAAATAGCTAAAAAAATAAGTACTTTTATGGGCCCAAGAACTGCCCCCGATATTTTATCCACAAATCCCAGATGGATACTCTTCAAAAACAGTTGGATAAAATAGGAAGCAATAAAAAATAAGAGGTAAACTCCGATAAATATTAAAATAAACGCAACAAAAATACCCATAGAAGGAGATATTTGAAATAGGTCTGTTATTTTTTTTGCTACCTGAATATAAAATGTATGTGCTAAAAACAAAGAAAACAAAAGAGAAAACAAACCACACAATTCTCTTGCTAACCCTCTCATTGACCCTCTTATGGCAAATATAAGAAAAATAAGAACGATTACTATATCAAGAATCAGCATTCTCAACCCTTATGGTATGAAAGTGCGCGTATATAACCATTCCCTTCTTTGCTCCCTTTGGTTTCTTTATATACTTTTTCTGTGTATAATCTACATCCGCATAAGTATTCTTGTTTGCACTATTTTTTGCTGCCATTCTCGCTGCCTCCATTATAATGTCCTCAGGCAATTCTTTCAACTTCTTTTCGTTCCTTATTACTACATGAGCACCGGGGCAAGCTCTGACATGAAACCAAAAATCAGTGGGATTAGCCATATCCATTGTTACAATATCATTACCAATAGCATTTTTACCTATAAAAGTAGTAAATCCACCTATCTTCAACTGCTCAACAACCTCTTTGGGGTGTACCTTTTTTCGCTTTTTCTCCTGCTTGAGCAAACCTTTCAAACAATTCAACTCTTCTACAGAATGCGCATTTTCTACATCAAATTTAATCTGTTGCAAAAATTCCAACTCTTTTTCTATTCCCTTACCCCTTTTTTCTAAATTGCCCTTTGTTCTGTTGAGTTTCTTGTATTTTTTAAAATAATATTGAGCATTCTCTACCAATGTCCTATTCTCTCTGAGCAGAATGGTAATGGGTTTTTGACTGTATATATCTATAACCTGGATATCTTTTAATCCTCTATTAAGAGGCTCAGGAATAGAAAGAAGATTCTCTGCCCATCTTTTATATATTTCCTTCTGTTCACATTCTTTAATGCCCTTCTCGACATCTTTTCTTATTTTATATATTCTCCCCGCTTTCTTATCTATCAGTTTATTTAGTCTTTCTTTCCCTTGCCCCATAACTCCCTGCAAAGGCTTTTCTACATAATATTCCCACAAAATATCAGGCGAAGCTTTTAAAAACATATATGGAAGTTCAATAGGATAAATAAAGTATTTTTTGCCATTTGTGTAGAATCTAAATTTTAAATTTTGCTCATCAAATGCGCATCTTACATATTCTACGAATTTTATAAACTCTTCTTTGCTTTTCACACAATTATTTAAGAATGCATCCCACCCTAAAATCTGTTTTACTTTTTCCTCTTCGTAAGCTTTTTCTAATTGACTGAGAGAAGATGTAAATAGGTCTAATTCTTTTGAAGGAGGCGGTGTATACTTTACACCTGGGATGATTTTACGTATGTTTTTCAATATGTGTTTGGCTGATTCCCGTATTTTACCATCTTTATCCGTAATAATGATGTTGCTTCTCTTTTCCATTATTTCTACAATTAATTGGTATATCTCTTTTGCCTCACCCCTTTGTTGTTTGAGAATTAATGTAACTATCCTTTCCCCACCTTTCTGTATTACATCGCTTATTTCGAAGTTCAATAGACGCTTTCTTAAAAAATCAACAAAACTAGTAGATAGACCGTGAGAAATCTTAGAGGTAACGAATATAGATGCATAAACCGGATCTATACTTATGAAAAGATTCTTCCATTCTTTCTTTTTTCTCAAGCAAAATATCCAGGACCTTGCATTAAGCTGAATAATGCTCGTAATACTGAATCCAATAAGATATTTTATCTCCCTTGTTGAGGCTTTAAAACTAAGGGAGTTCATCGCAGGTTTGAAATGTTACAAATATCTTCTTGATCTTTCCATTATTTTTCTTCTCTTGATCGCCTTTTTCCGGGCCGCGAGCATCTTCCTCTTTTTCTTTTCACTGGGTTTCTCATAA
>JAGMDW010000147.1 GCA_023128455.1 Desulfurellaceae bacterium | reverse complement strand
GATTTCCAGTCGTGCTCCTTCAGCCTCTCGGACATCTCTCCTTAAAAGTGATCCTAAATATAACAGCATCTTTTAGTGTGTCAACTTTTTAATCTCAGGTCTAATTGATTCCAAGTTTTTCAATTCTCTCTTTATTTCTCCGTAGGTATCTTTAGCATGATGCATTAGCAACATACGAAGATAAAGAGCATAGGTAGCCCTTACATCTTCAGCACAATATCGCGCAATTCTCTCATAATCACCATTTAGATAATACCTCTCAATTTCAGAACCGCTGCCCTCGGATTTAACAGGTATTCCACAAATCTTGCATAAAGCCTCTAACGATGCTCCGAAACCAAAATGTTCTATTAAGTCTACATTAAACCTGGAGTATTTATTGGTATAATTTGGTCTTGTGTTTTCCCATTTGTCTTTTGTAGAAAAATATGTATTCAGGGCAACATCAATGTGCTTCTGCAAATCTTCTTTGCAAGTCAAGAAACTATCCAAATATCTTAAAGTTCTTGTAGTTATAACAGGGATATCAAATCTTTTACCATTAAATGTTATTATGTAGGGAGCATCTTTTGTTACTTCCTTCAAAATCACGCCTATCGATGCCCAAAAAGTTTCCAGCACCTTACCTTCTGAACCGCACCAGGACTTCAAAGTCCTTTTATCTCCAATTTTCCTTAAACAAGAGATACAAACTATCTTGTGATACGGAGTGGCAACAAAAACATCATCTATAGATTCTTTCTTTAATCTTTTACGCTCTCTTTCCATAATGTCTTCAAATGTATCTTTTCCCCTTCCCTTGACACTCGCAAGCAGGTCTCTGTCTCTTATGGTTTCTATATCAAAAACAAACAAATTCTTTGGAATAGCCAATTTTCTTTCCATTAAAGGTTTAGGATGGCCTTGGGAAACCAGTCAAAGCAACAAAAAGCATAAAGATTGCCAATTGAATAATCCAACCTATGGCACAAACCCCCACAGCTCGCAATGTGCTTTGATAATTCAAAGCCTCTCTAACTGCAATAATCATTGCCACCAACATCCAAATCCCTGCAACCAAAAAAACAATTTCCCTCAATATTGGAATAACACCTAATATTCTAATCAACCCTGGAGAACTTGAAAAACCAATAGTCCTTAGCAGTTCTCCATGATTCGCTTTGGTTTGCGGCTCAGGAAGAAGTTTGGTGCCGATAAAATAGGTAATATAAGCCCAAATATACCACCCAACAAGTGCAGAAACTATTACTACTAAAACCCGACCTATTCCTCCACTTCCCACAGTTCCTATGCCTGCTGCTATACTTGAGAGTACAACAACTGCCATAGCTTGACCCAGAGCACCTTTATCAACTTCAACCTCTCTATAGAGACCAACATCAAGCTTGGCAGCACGAATAATACGATCCCAAAAACCACTCATTTTTTCCTCCTTCCAGCTACTTGTTTAAAGTATACACAATTACTGTGTCTCTTTCAAAAGATTTATGTGAACATAGATAATATAAGAAACAAAAATAATTGGAATCTTATCTTTTCAGTAAAGGAAGTACCAGAGAGGGTATTCTCATTTTCGCGGTTACATCATTGCACAACTCTCTAAAGAATGGCCACACATTCAGCGGCAAATTCATCTCACTAAAAAAATCAATGGTTTTTTCATCTATTTCAATTTTTTTAAGTAACTCATAATCTACTTTATATTTCGCTTTGATCTTTAAAACCACTTTTTTGGATTGTTTCATTGCAAGAATGTAATTGACATAAAAAATCAACATATCTCGCCCGTTGGCGGATGGGTTATTGAGTATTTTATGTTCATTAGTCGTTTTTATGTCTACTTTCAATGTATTATCTGTTGTTGGTTGTTCCTCAGCAATGTGAGTGTTCAATTCTATTAATTTTATGTCTCTTAATTCAATCGCTTCTATAAACTCTTTATACTTTTGTGGAGTGGGTTTTTTATTTTCATTCATGCTAAATTCGGAAACTCAAGCATATTATCCATTTTATCGTTAAGCTTCTTGATCTTGTAATCTGGAAATGCTTGGGAACTGTGAGCTTTCTTAACTTCACTTAAAAGTTCACTAAAATCAAGATTTTTACCGAGAAGATAAACAACATAATGATTAAAACTCACATTGTTTTTCTTAGCCGCCTCATATAATCTCTTGTGAAGTTCCCTCGGAGCTCTGACTGTGAATCTTCCACTAAATTTTTCTTTTTCTTCCTCTGGCTCAGGAATACTATAGCCCTTCGCATGCCATTCCTTTATCAGTTCATCTTTATATTCCAACAAATCTCCAATGGCTTCCTGATATGTTTCTCCACATCCATTGCAGGTATATTTACCAAGCTCCTTGATATAGGCTTCGTAACCGCCGCCGTCTTTTTCTGGTATCTTTTCAACTATTATTTTATAATCCAAGTTCAAATAGTAATCTAAATCCTTCTTACTCATTTTCATTCTCCAATATCTTAATTACCTTTTTAATCCTTGATAGATAGCATTTTTCAACTGTTCTTCCCTTTACTGTAGGTATTGAAAAATCTCCATTGATAACCTCACGTTCTAAACCATGCCTGGATAGTATATCTCTGTTCATAAGCACGGGATGATGAAATTTGTAATGGCTTCCCCTTTTTGTTTTTGTGAATTCACCTCCAAAATTTGATTCAACCCATTCCATAACTTTTTTAACTTCTCTTAACTCCGTTTCCTTTAATCTACCCCACTTTTTTAGTATCTCAGAAACCTTTCTATCGTTTGTCACTATGTCACCACATATAGTGTCACTTGTTTAACAAATTGTCAAGCATTTTTAGCCCAGCAGTAATTTATATACGCTTCCATTCAGCATCTCTATCTGCTTCAGTATCGCCCTGTAGTCCATTCTCGACTTATTCCAGGTTCTCCCCACAGTCAATACATTTTTTTCACCCTCTAAATCAGGATGATCATCTATAAGGATGCTATCTTTGTATTTTTCTAAATACCACAGTTTTTCTTTTGCTTTACTGACAAATTGCACATCCATTCCATAGGTTAAAAATCCTTTGTTATTTAACCAGTGCACCGTTGCCTCTCTGCCATAATCATTTTGCATAGAAAGAAAAACAATCTCGCCCAAGTGTGATAGGTCTTGTGTAAAAAAATGTGCCCTTTGATAAGCAGGCGCAATAGCTAAAAGATAAGGATAGGAATAAAAAACATCTACAAATGTAATGCCATTTTCAAACAGAGCATCCCAGTTGGTAACAGGTTTTGTAGACATACCTTC
>JAGMDW010000146.1 GCA_023128455.1 Desulfurellaceae bacterium | reverse complement strand
TTGATGATGAGGGAGATATCCCTTTTTTCATTTGCCTCTAAAATGCCAATAATCCTATCTGCGTCTCTTATTGACGAGACCTCTGGGGTGGCAACCACGATTATCTTATCTGCAGGCAACATGGAGGTTTTGAAGCCTGCCTCAATGCCAGCTGGTGAATCTATGATTATGTAGTCGAATTTTTCCCTCAACTCATCCATTATTTCCAAGAATCTATCTATTTTTACAGATGTTTTATCTTTTGTCTGGGAAGCAGGCAAAAAATGAAGCTTGTCTGTTCTTTTATCTCTTATTAGTGCTTGAGAAAGTTTCGCTTCATTCTCCATTACATTTACGATGTCATATACAATCCTGTTTTCTAAGCCTAAAATCATGTCTAAATTTCTCAATCCTATGTCCATATCTACAGCTACTGTTTCTTTTCCTTTTAGTGCTAAACCTAAGGATATATTTGCAGCGATTGTAGTTTTACCTACTCCGCCTTTTCCTGAAGTTATCGTGATTATTGTTCCTTTCATTATTTCCCCAATTTACTTGTATCCGGCACCAAGCCAATCCGTATAAGTTTTGATTGCTATGGTTTCCTTCTCTATATAAGCAATCTCTGGCTTACCGTCTTTCTTTTTTAAAAGCGCTCCTTCATCAGGAGCCCTGCTTATCACATTTGCTATTCGCACCTGAGGTGAAAGCAGCTCAAAGGCAAATACAATAGCACTCTTATCTCCTTTGCATCCAGCGTGGGGGATGCCATATAATTTCCCCAAAACATATATGTCACCCGCTGCTATAATATAGGCGTTTGTGTTTACATTCCCTAAGATTACTATATTTTCATCCGCTCGAATAGTTTGACCGGATCGTATATTTTGTCTCCAGGTTACCGATTCTTTTTCAGAAGGACGAGAGAGCAAAATACTGTTTGTATCAATAGACGGGATAGATAATTTCTCCTTAATTTTTTTGTTTGCTTCATAGGCAACCACATTCAGCCCCTTTTGCTTTAGCTTGTCTATTAGAGACTGTGCAATAGGCAGACTCTCTTCATCAAACTTTAGAATAACAGGTGCATCCTTCAAGAAAAGAGGTGGAAAGTGTGTTGTTTGTGTAAACATTTCTATTTCTTCTAAATCTGCACTTTTCACTTCTATTTCAAATCCCAAGAAACTTCGACCCCTTATATTTAGGACTGCCATTAAAAACAAAATATCATAAAAAAAATGTAGTTGCAAGCAAATGTTGACTTTTAAAGAATGAATAGAATAATTAAGGATATGCGTGCTCCTGTTTGTGAGATATTCTATTCTATACAAGGGGAAGGTATTTATGCAGGAAGCCCCTGCATATTTGTGAGATTTTCAGGATGCAACTTGAGATGTGAGTGGTGTGATACGAAATATGCCTGGGATACAGAAAAAGCGCATCTTATGGATGTTAAGGATGTCTATGCGGAAGTGAAAAAATTCGGTTGTAAAAGGCTTGTTTTCACAGGCGGAGAGCCTACGCTTTACGATGAGTTTATGTTTCAATTCATGAAAAATCACCATTTCTTACATTTTCTGGAGACAAATGGCACGATTTTTCCTGAAAAAAGCATCTCATTTTTCCATCATGTAGCTGTCAGTCCGAAAATGGAACATATTAAAGAAGATGTTATAAAAAAAATTATTGAAAAAAATCATAATATAGAGTTTAAATTTGTAGTAAAGAATGAAAAAGAAATAGACAAATTTATGGAATTGGCTGAAAATCTTTCTTTGATAAATTTTCCATTGGTTTTTCAACCGTTATTTGAAGATAAGGATAACTATATTAAAAGGACAAAAAAAATTACAGAACATATTCTTAAAATGTGGGCGAATTTTGATGTGCGTGTTTTAATACAGCAGCAGAAGATTATATGGGGAGAGAAAAGGGGTGTTTAATAGGACTGCGCTGGTTATCTTTTCTGGAGGACTGGATTCTACTACCTGTCTTTATTGGGCTGTGAAGAACTACAATGTCGTGCATACTTTGACATTTTTGTATGGCCAGAGGAATGTAATAGAGGTAGAGTATGCCAAAAAAACTGCAGGTCTTATTCAAAAAGCAGGAAAAAATATAAACATGCATTTTTTTAAAATTGACCTGTCTCAAATTGGTGGTTCTGCCCTGATAGACAAAAACATAGCTGTTCCTAAGAGAAGAACATTAAAAGATATTGGTTGTGGCATTCCTATTACCTATGTTCCTTTTAGAAATGGTATATTTTTATCTTTAGCTACCGCTTTTGCTGAAAAAGAGGATTTGGATGACATAATAGGAGGGTGGAATATGGTAGACTTTAGCGGTTATCCAGATTGCAGGGAGAATTTTCTTAAAACTATGGAAAGGGCTATAAATTCTGGGACAAAAAGAGGGATTGAAGAAAAGCCCATTCATGTTGTTTTTCCTCTTATTCATAAGAGTAAGATGGAGATAATAAAGTTTGGCAAGAAAATGGGTGCAGATTATTCTTATGCTTATTCCTGTTATGAGGGCAAGGAGATTCCCTGCGGCGAATGTGATAGTTGTATATTGAGAAAAAAAGGCTTTACGGAAGCGGGTTTTGAAGATGATTTTCTACTAAGATTAAAGAGAGAGGGTAAATTTTAGTAGATTCTGTTAGCGCTTCTTCCAGTGGTTCATTGCTTTCTATGGGTATAAAGTTAGGATAAGAAAAGTGAGGATTTATTTTCAATGCCTTCATACCGCCGTATGTTGCCCATGAAAAGATAAGTTTGGGATCGATGAATGGAAATTTTTTGAATATAAACTGTGTTTCCTTTAGAAAATCCATATCGTTCACACTTGCCAGGCTATCTGTGCCGATGGAAATATTTATGTTGTTCTTTATCAATTTTTCCATAGGAGGGAAACCTCCCCCGATGTAGTCATTGCTTCTTAAGCACAGGGCTATGGAAGCATTTCTGTTTTCAATTATGTTTATATCTTCATCTGTAATATGCACACAGTGCACTAAAATTGTGTTTTTATCGATAATATGCAGTTGATCAAGGTATTGAACGGGTGTTTTGGCCAAAGGTAAATCTTTTAAAAAACCCATCATTTTAAGGAAATCATACATTTTGCCTTCTTTTTTCACAAATCTACATTCTTCTTCACTCTCAGCAACATGTATACTCAATGGATTGGCAGTTTTCTTATGGATGTTAGATATCTTTAAGAGAAGTTCGGGGGAGGTAGAATATATAGCGTGAGGGCTTATGCATAAAGGGAAATGTTTTTTTTGTTCTGAAGTTGGAATGTGTTTCTTTCCGTAAATTTCTATAAATATAGCACCACCTGTAAAGTTTTTTTCTATTAATTCTCTACAGGAAAGCGTATTTGATGTATCCCCAATATACACTACACCGCTTTTCTTTAATGTATTTGTTGCGCTAATTGCTTCATTCAGGATTTTTTTATTGGAAACGGGTATTTTCTTGAGTGCTATCATATATTTTAACCAGGGAAGAAAACCTTTTCCCCTGGGAAGTTTTCCTTTCAAGTATGATAATTCTATATGAGTATGAACATTCACAAAGGCAGGCAGGCAAAGCCCGTCCCTCTCTATAGTATGCGCTTCGGGATAAAATTTTTTCAGAAGACGCAAAGAGGCTATTTCACCACTTTTGGTGTAAATTGCTTTGTCTTTATATAATGTATCTCCGTCAAATATCCATTTACAATTGATTATCATCTTCTGATGCGAGCGGGGAGACTCGAACTCCCATGGGATTTCCCACTAGATCCTAAATCTAGCGCGTCTACCAGTTCCGCCACGCTCGCCCGTTATCTTTATATATAAAAATTCACAGAAAGCAAGTATGATTGTGGCAGAGAATTTGACAATGCTTTATTGGAATGTATAATTAAGCAAAATAATAGGAGGGGAATAAATGTTAAATGTCGCAGATGAAGCAGTTAATTATGAGAGTACACTGAAGAATATTAAGGGCGGAGAGATTATTGAGGGAAATGTGATTAGCATAAGGGGTGATGAGGTATTCGTAGATGTAGGTCTTAAAAGTGAAGGCATGGTAAATATTAATGAGTTTAATGAGAAGCAAGTTAATATAGGTGATAAGGTAGATGTGGTTTTTCTAAACAGGCAAAATGCAGATGGCTTTCTTGCTATTTCCAAAGAAGCAGCCGATAAGATAAAAGCTTGGCGGAGAATATTGGATGCATATAAAAATGGAGATGTTTTAGAAGGGCGGGTTAAAGAGCGAGTAAAAGGTGGTTTTAGGGTAGATCTTGATGGACTCTTAGCATTTCTTCCCGGTTCTCAAGTAGATGTAGATACAGTGGTTGATTTTGATGCATTTGTAGGCAAAACATTGGATCTAAAACTTATCAATATAAGTGAAGAGAAAAAGAATGTCATCGTTTCTCGAAAGGTTGTCATCGAAGAAGCAGAAAGACAGAAAAGAAAAGAAGTTTTTGAAAAGATTAAAGAGGGAACGATAGTTGAGGGAGTGGTAAAAAACATCACCGATTACGGCGTGTTTGTTGATCTGGGAGGTATAGATGGTTTTATGCATATTACGGATATGTCGTGGAGAAGAGTGAACCACCCCATAGATTTGGTGAAAAAAGGTGAAAAAATTAAGTTAACGGTAATTAGAATAAGTGATGAGGGTAGAGAGAAACGTATCTATTTAGGCCTAAAACAGTTGCAGGAGAATCCATGGCTAAAGATAGCGGAGGAGTTTAAAGAGGGAGACATTATTACAGGAAAGATTGCTCGTATTGCGGATTACGGTGTTTTTATAGAAGTAGACGAAGGGATTGAGGGATTAGTACATAACAATGAACTCTCCTGGGGAAAGAAATGGAATAATAATTTTAATGTTGGCGACGAGACGAAAGCAAAGATATTACATATAGACCCTCAAGAAAGGAGAATCTCTTTAAGTATAAAGCGTGCAATGCCTGAACCGTGGAGCAAGGTAGATAGGGAGTTTTTAGTAAACAGTGTTGTTGAAGGTGCCGTGACAGGGATTACGGACTTTGGTGTATTTGTTAGATTAAAAGAAGGGGTGGAGGGCTTAATCCATGTAAGTGATTTTTCATGGGATACATTGGGAAAACCTCAATTCAATGTGGGAGACAAGCTTAAAGTCAAAGTTCTTTCGGTGGACAGGGAAAGAAAGCGCATTTCCTTAGGTCTAAAGCAGTTAAAAGATGATCCGTGGAGTAGCGTCAACGAGAAATATTCGGTAAATCAATTTATAAAAGGGAAGGTGGTGAGCGTTAAAGATTTTGGGGCTTTTGTTGTGATTGATAGTGGCATAGAGGGATTGGTTCATATATCCGAGTTCGGAGGGAAGAAGGTTTATGAAGGAGAAGAGGTGAATGTGCGCGTTTTGAGGGTGGATGAGGACAAAAGAAAGATTTCACTTTCATTTAGAGCTAATCGGAGTTACAAAAGGTAATGGTCAAACGAATTTTGTTGATTTTAGCAGGTCTTTTCATCCTTTTATTTATTATTAATGTGGCTGTTTCCTTGCATAAAGGAAGAGAGATAATAGGCATTATCAAAATTAACGGCATAATAAATGATTTTTCTGCTGAGAAATGGCTTTCTGTAATAGAAGATGCTCAAAAGAATAGGAGGGTGAAAGCGGTAATAATAGATATCAACTCTCCTGGCGGTGGCGTTACTTCAAGTTTAAAGTTATATTTGGCATTGAAGAAATTAAGGCAAGATAAGCCGGTTGTAGCGTTATTAGAATCTGTTGCCGCTTCTGGTGGTTACTTGGTTGCTTGCGGAGCGGATAAGATTATAGCTTATCCGTCAACTGTTACAGGGAGTATTGGGGTTATTTCTGAAAATATTAATGTTGCACAAGCTATGAAGAAATTAGGATTAAAATCGTTCGTTGTGAAAAGCGGTAAATATAAGGATGTAGGCTCTCCGTTTAGGGAACAGACAGAAGAGGACAGAAAATCTCTACAAATTGTAGTTAATAGCATATTTGATGAATTTGTTAATATTGTTTCTGAAGGTAGAAACTTGAGCAAAAAATGCGTCCTTAAATATGCAGATGGATCAATATGGACGGGGAGTAATGCCAAAAAGATAGGATTTGTGGATGGTATAGGAGGAATTGAAGAAGCAAAAAAGTTAGCTATGAAACTTTCTGGATTAAAGAAAAGACCGCCTTTTGTCTGTCTAAACAAGAGAGCTAATTTTGTGAAGAGAATTTTTGAAGAGGTGGTCCACTTTCCATCTTTTCTTAACCGGATTTTTTATTCTTCACTTTATATACAGTCTTGACGAGGGAAAATGCGAGGTTATAATAGCTTCGGTCGGGGCGTGGCGCAGTTTGGTAGCGTGCTTGAATGGGGTTCAAGTGGTCGCTGGTTCGAATCCAGTCGCCCCGACCATTATTTAAGATGATACTTATAACAGGCGATGATAGTATTTATTCTGAAGGTTTACATGCTTTAAGAGAAAAGCTACAGGAGAAGTACGAGATTTTAGTAGTAGCCACAGATAGGGATAGAAGCACATCGGGACATTCAATCACTCTTCATCGTCCCTTGCGATTGAGGCAGTTAGAGAAAAATGTGCATATTGTGGATGGAACACCAACTGATTGTGTAGTTTTAGCATTAAATGAATTGCTCAAAGCTCTTCCAGAGATGGTTATCTCAGGTATTAACAATGGCAAGAATCTGGGTGATGATATTACTTATTCTGGAACGGTAGCGGCGGCATTCGAAGCTACATTAATGGGTATTCCTTCGCTCGCCATCAGTTTGGTAGTGGAAAATGATGAGAAGGCATTTTTTGATACTGCGGCTTATTTTGCTAATAAATTAGTAGAACTTACTTTTAAAAATGGCTTACCCCAGGATACTATTCTCAATGTAAATGTGCCCAATCTTCCTCTATCGGGTATTAAAGGTATTAGGATAACACGACAGGGGAAGAGGGTTTATGGGGATCACATAATGAAGAGAAAAGATCCGCGAGGAAGACCATATTTCTGGGTGGGCGGTGA
>JAGMDW010000145.1 GCA_023128455.1 Desulfurellaceae bacterium | reverse complement strand
ATTTTGGTTTTGTTTTTGGTTTCTATTAGTATTATAATATTTATTCCATTTTCCAATGCTGACATCAATGATTATTGCAATACTCCTCCATTTGTTACTCGTAGCGTTACTCCCAATGTGCTTATAATCTTAGATAATTCAAATAGTATGGATGAGGACTTTGTCGGGAATGCGATCTGCTCATGGGCAACGGGCTGTAGGTCTGTTGAAGGAAGAAAGGCATTGATTGATATCATCAATAATTATGTAAATAAGACAAGGCTTGGATTGATGTCATACAGGCTTTCAAGCGCGAGTAAATATCAGCTTCATAACGCTGTGTACTTTGCTTCTTATGAACCGAAATCATACTGCCCTAATCCGCCTCCAGAGTGTAAAGAATACTGCCAAACAGATAGTTTAACTGCAAGATCTATTTGTGAGACTCAATGCCAAGCACAGAACTCCTCATTTGATGTGGACTATATGGACGAAATTATCCCTTATTTTTCTATAGGAAGTGAGCAGAGGAATCGCTACTGTAGGCTCTGCTATCCGAAGCGCAACCGCTATCCGAATACGACCGATCCGGGGAATTATGTGTATTATAAAAAACCGGGAACGCTTTATGCCGGCAGCAACTATGGCACCAGATTTGCTTATTCTACAGACTATAATCCAGTCGAAGGGAATACAGATTCTTACTATGGTTATAGTCAAAAAACTGGAACTTCTGATGCCTATGAAGGCTATGTAGATTATAAATTTCACTGGGGATTTAAACCAACTGATGAAGACTGGGCTTTAGGTTTTGGGGATTTTGGAAGGAGGCTCGCCTGGTATTACACAGGAAGAACATGGTTTGCAAACAGTTCCCCCGGGGACGGGTATCTGCATATTGCCTGCAATGATAATGATGTATCTGACACTCAGAAAAATGCCCTTTTAGCAAAATTAGTCACCAATGAAAATAATGAGTCAGGCTATATGAGTTGCACTAATACAAGCAATCCGAATAGTTGTTCCTATATTGTTAATGCAGGACTTACGCCTACTGCCGGAACGCTCCAGTCATCTATAGATTATCTCAAAGGGACCGGCAGTTATACAAGTCCTATTCAATATTGGTGCCAGAAGACTTTTGTTGTGTATGTTACAGATGGTTTGCCCAGCGTCAACGAAAGCGGAACTGCCAAAAGTGCTGATGAATTGATGCCAGGTGTTTTAAACAAGCTGGATGCACTTAGAAATCTCACAGTAAGTATAGGAGGCACCCCTTATCCCCTTGATGTTCAAACCTATATCTTAGGTGCAGGTTTATCAGATGAAGCAAAGGTAAAGTTAGATGATATGGCTCAGCATGGTGGGACAGATGTAGGTGGGCATGCATACTATGCAGATAATCCTGATGAGTTGACAGAGGCACTGAGTAAAATTTTTACAGATATTCTCAGGCGTGTTTCCTCCGGCACTGCGGCTTCTATTTTAGCTTCAAGTGAAAAGAGCGGGGCAAATATTCTGCAGGCTGTATTTTATCCTAAACAATATTTTGACAGTGGTACAGAAGCAGAATGGATAGGAAAACTGCAAAATCTATGGTTCTATTTAGGACCTTTTACGCAAAATATAAGGGAGGATTCAGATACAAATGCCGTATTTAACTTAGGCAATGATAAGGTAGCAGAGTTTTTCTTTGACAATTCTACGGGTGAAACCAAGGTTAATATATGCACTGATTCAAATGGCAATGGAAGAATTGATGGAGATGAGAATGCAACCTGCTCAACCGAATTATTAGAAGATATAACTCCCATCTGGGAAGCAGGAAAGGTTTTATGGAATACAGCTGAAAGTAACAGGTATATATTTACAGATGTATCAGGATTAAGTAATGATCCAACAAAAGGCAACTTTATAACAAGTAATGCTTCTACTCTACAAAACTATTTAGATGCCTCAAATTCCACAGAGGCTTCAGATATTATAAATTACATCAGAGGAATAGATACAGCAGAAAAACGCAGCAGAACAGTTACAATTGGCTCTGATACTAATGTCTGGAAATTGGGAGACATTGTCTATTCTACTCCAAAGGTGGTTTCATCTGTTCCATTGAATTCATATTTGGAAGATTATCATGACAATACTTATAGAGACTTTACTTCAACCACCGATTATAAAAAGAGAGGCATGGTGTTTGTAGGTGCAAATGATGGTATGCTTCATGCTTTTAGATTTGGTAAATTGGAATTTCCAGAAACGGGAAGCAATATAGCCAAACTAACAGCTCCTTTAGAAGGTGTTTTGGGCAGTGAAGCCTGGGGATTCATACCAAAAAATATTTTGCCTTATTTGAAATATTATATGGAGCCAAGTTATTGCCATCTTGCTTATGTAGATTTGAGCCCCTATGCCTTTGATGCAAGTATAGGCGAGAAATCTGTAGGGGATATTTCTACAGAAATAAAGACAGAAAATAGCTGGCGGACGGTGCTTGTCGGCGGTTTAAATTTTGGCGGGGCATGCGGAGGAAATAATACAGGTGCTGTCCATCCACCAAATGAAACGGGGAATGTTACAGCAGGTGTTGGCAGATCCTCTTATTTTGCAATGGATGTAACGAATCCAGAGAGTCCTGAGATTATGTGGGAATTTACAGATAATAATACAGCTTTTACTACTACCGGTCCGGCCATTATACATATTCCATATAAAGAGGGTGACGGCACAATAAATAACGATAAAAATGGCTACTGGTATGCGGCGTTTGCCTCTGGTCCTGATGATTATAATGGAACAATCCATCAACCGCTATACTTGTATCTTCTGGATTTAAAAACAGGAACACGGGAAAGAAGGATTCCATTGAGTGGAACGGCAGGTTCTGTATTGGGAAGTATCAATGCCTTTGCAGGCAGGTTTTTTGAATCTCAAACGGATTTGGGAATAAACTATTCTGATGATGTCCTGTATTTTGGCTATAATTATTATAAAGAAGGCAACAGTTGGCATGGAGGTATATTACGCCTCGTAACGGGTAATGACCATGATGTTGATAGTTGGGAAGTGTCCAAACTCATAGGCGGTGGCGATATCGGTCCTGTAACCTCCGGTGTTACACGCCTGGAAGATACAGGCAATCACAAGTTATGGGTATATTTTGGAGAAGGAAGATATTTTACGGCAGATGATGATAGTGATGCCAATAGAACAATATATGGTGTGAAGGATTCGTGTTACAGCAGCGCTGGTTCTATGGGGGTTTGCACAAGTGATGATACTTTGTCTTTAAGCGATTTAGGTAATCATACCAGTGATAACCCAAGCAATTGGACTACTGGCACAGATGGCTGGTATATAAACCTTGACCCTTCAGGCGGTGGATACGGTGCGGAGAGAGTAATTACAGACCCTGTGGCAACAACAAATGGCTGGGTATTCTATACAACATTTATGCCTACTTCTGATGTGTGTGGTTTTGGTGGAAATACATATATATGGATGGTGGATTATGAGACAGGTGGCGTGCCGAAAAATGTAGGAGGCGTTATCTTTATTCAAACCTCAACAGGTGTAATAAAAAAGATAGAACTGTCAAAAGAATTTGGGACAGATAAAGGAACGCATGGTGGAAGAAGGCTTGCAACTCCAATTGCAGGTGCGCCCTCTCCATCCAGTGGAATCACCGTTATAGTACCTCCAAAACCCATTAAATCACTCATTCAGTGGAGAGAGACTCCTATTAGGAAAGGGAAATGAATTTTTCAAACAGAAGTATTACATTCCCCGCATCGGAGTGCGGGGTGACATTAATAGAGATTTTTGTAGTTATAACTATAACTGCTATAGTATTGGCAATAGCGATACCCAATTTTTCAAAATATGT
>JAGMDW010000144.1 GCA_023128455.1 Desulfurellaceae bacterium | reverse complement strand
AGCCGCATTGGAGGGGATGAATTTGGGATTTTGTTACCATTCACTCATTACAAACAAGCAGTAATAGTGACAAAAGATATACAGGAAAATATTATCCAGATTAAAGTTTGTGCAGAGCAAAATAAAAGAATTATCTCTGTTAGTGCAAGCATAGGATTGGCTTGCCTTAAAGCTGGTTGCTCTTGCCCGGATACCAATACTTTATACAGGTGGGCTGATCTGGCATTATATGAGGCAAAAAATGTGGGACGAAATAATATCCGAGTTTATGATTGCCTTAAAGAATCCGTTTTGAATTATTTAGACACTGAATGAATATTAAAAGCAACTACATCATCAAAATTCATACTATTATATTTTTATTGTTTTTTCTTTCTGGTGTTTCCAGCTTGATATATGAAGTAGTATGGATGAGAATGTTGGTTCTTGTCTTTGGAAACACTGTTTTTGCGGTAAGCACAATTCTAACTTCGTTTATGGCAGGACTTGCTTTAGGCAGTTTCTATTTTGGCAAGATTTCAGGTAAAATTAAAAAGCCTTTAACTATTTATGCGTTTTTAGAAATAGGGACCGGCATATATGCTGTTTTGATGATTCTTCTTTTTTCAGAATTGGACAACATTTATATCCTTATGTATAGATACATGCCAGAAAACTTTTATGTCCTTTCTTTATTGAAGTTTTCCTTGTGTTTTTTGATTATTCTTGTTCCTACCACCTTTATGGGAGGAACATTACCCCTTGTAAGCAAGTTTATAGTAAAGAGATTAAAGTGGCTCGGAAAAGAGGTAGGCGGATTGTATGGAATTAATACCTTCGGTGCTGTTTTTGGCTGTATTTTAGCCGGATTTTTTCTTATAGAGTCAGTTGGCATAACAGCAACTATCTGTATTGCATCCTTTATAAATTTCAGCATAGGAATTGTTGCTTATTTCTTGAGTGAAAGGTTTGGTGTTTTTGAGAAAGAGGAAGGTTTAGTAGTATTAAACCAAACAGAGGATGCAAAACATAACATCTATTATCTAATATTGATTGCCTACGGCCTGTCTGGGTTTGCAGCTTTGGCTTATGAGGTTGCCTGGATGAGGCTTTTTTCTTTGATGTTTTATACCACTGTTTATGCCTTTAGTATAATGCTTGCTATATATTTGTGTGGCATAGCATTGGGGAGTTTTTTATTTGGTAGACTTGCAGACAAAATTAAGAACCCATTGTTTCTATTTGGGATAGTAGAGGTGGCAATTGGTTTTTGGGTCATCTTTACATTACCCCTTTGGTCTTCTTTTCCTTCTTTGGTTAGTGTTTCGGGTCACTCCTTTTTGAAACATATCGGCATAAAAGTTTTTCTTTCTGTTTTAATTATGATTATCCCCACCGTTCTTATGGGAGCAACTTTCCCTTTAGTGAATAAGATATGCACCTTGAATATAAAAAGGATAGGACAGAATGTCGGTAGTCTGTATTCTTTAAATACTGTGGGATGTATATTTGGTTCTTTTATATGCGGTTTTATCTTAATTCCTGCAGTGGGTTTGCAAAAAGCTATTTTCTGTATTGCAGTTTTAAATATAGCAATTGGTGCTATGCTGTTTTGGTTTCATAAGCTTAAGTATTTTTTACTTCCAGCAGTCATTGTGACTGCTGGAATTGGTATTTTAATCAGTCCTAAGAATATAGTGCAGGATGTCTGTGCAAAAGGACAGCACTTAGGAGAAAGATTGATCTATTTCAATGAAGATATTGATACTACCCCTATGGTGTTCAAGAATAGCATAACGGGCAGCAAGCGAATGATGGTGAACACCAATCAATATGTAGGGGAAAACTCACCCCGAATGATGAGGCTTCAAAAATGGCAAGCTCACCTGCCACTTCTGCTTCATCCTCATCCTGAACATGTTTTAATAATAGGAATGGGCACTGGTATCACCGCCTCTTCAGCAACTCTTTATGATGTGGATTTGACAATATGTGAAATCTCTCCAGCTATGTTGAAAGCATCTGTATATTTTTTAAAAGAAAACAGAAACATTTTAGCCAATTCCAACTGCAAAATTGTAGAGGACGATGGAAGAAATTACCTTCTGGCTTCTCAAAGAAAGTACAATGTTATTATGGGTGATCTGTATAATGCTGCAAATGCAGGAGTGGCAAATCTTTATACAAAACAGTATTATCAGTTATGTTTGAGACATCTTACAGATGATGGGCTTATGTGTCAGTGGGTTTCTTTAAAGGATTTTCCGGAAAAAGATCTAAAGGCGGTTATTGCCACCTTCCATTCTGTTTTTCCCCATACGACAGCATGGTTTGCTTTGCCGGATGTAATAGCTGTAATTGGAACAAAGAAAGAATTAAAAATAGACCTTACGCTACTCAATAAAAGGCAGCACGAAAAAGGTGTAAAGAATGAGTTGAAGGAAATAGGTTTGGATAATCCCTTTGATTTATTAAGTCACTTTTTAATGAATGAGAAAGACTGTGGTGATTATGTTGGAAATATCAAAGTTATCAGTGATAACCGTCCATATATAGAATTTTCTATACCAAAAAGTTTGCATTACCTTTACTTTAGAGAAGAAATGGCAAGAACACTACTGCATCTGTATGATGCAAGAACCCCTCTTGTTACAGAAGGTGAAAGTCATTTGAACCCTACAGAAAAGAGACTTTTAATGTTTTTTAGAGCAAAGGGAAGAATGTTTCTGGCAAGGATTCTTGAGATTCGGGGACTTACAAATGCAGCAATAAGTGAATACAGAAGGGCTTTATCTGTTCATCCCGAAGATAGGGATGCAACCTTTATGCTTAAATGTTTAACTGAGGACCAGGAAACCATTGAATGTGCCATAAGAAAAGAGATTGAAGAAAAAGGTGATGCTTTGTCTTACGGTCTTCTTGCCTCTTTTCACCTGCGCAAAGGTATGGTTGATAAGGCTATAGCGGAATATAAAAAAGCCATGGGGATAAGTAAAGATATTGCAGAACTTCACTATGGATTGGGTAGCGCTTATGAAAAAAAACAGCTGCAAGACAAGGCAGAGTTTGAATATAAAAAAGCTATTGAGATTGAACCTAATTATGCTGAAGCTTACATTGGATTGGGCAACATCTATGGGAAAACAGGGCTTTATAATAAAGCCATTATATATTTAAAGACGGCGATCAAACTCAATCCAAAAAATGCAGATGCGCATCTGATTTTGGGATTTGTTTATCGCAGGTGTGGCAGGCTTCATTTATCTCTCAAAGAGTGCAATAATGCATTTAAGATTGCTCCTTACAGTTTGGTTGTTAACTATGAACTGGGAAAAACCCTTTTAAAGACGAACCGAGTAGATGAAGCCATTGTAAGGTTTAAAAGGGCAATAGAGATTAATCCTGACATCCCGAACATACATTCTGACCTTGCCAAAGCCTTCGCCATCAGAGGCAAGAGGCTTTGATTATTTTAAATTTAATTTTAGTTATAAACTAAATGTTGTGAGCTAAGTGTTCAATTAGTATCTTTGTTCCAATGCCAATCAAAATGAGACCACCTATTATTTTAATCTTGTTTCCAAAAAATTGACCAACTCTATTGCCAACAGAAATACCAAGGAATGATAATAAAAATGTTACAATCCCAATGCTA
>JAGMDW010000143.1 GCA_023128455.1 Desulfurellaceae bacterium | reverse complement strand
TCTTATTCTTGAGACAGATGAAGAAATCCGCCGCAACCAAGAAGCTATACTCAGACAAAAGATGAGACACATAGAAGAGAAATGAAAGAAAACATCCAAAAAAATTAACAGAGAAAAATCAATTTATTAAAAAAACTGGAAATAACCATAGAAAAGATGTATAAAAATTAATAATTGAGAATATGAATTCTACTATTCGACTGAATCAAATAAGCTTTAATATGTCTGTGGAAGCAATAATACACAGAAGCAATATACCTTTGAAATTCTCAGATTGCACCTTTGAAAACTATATACCGAATTCGGGATATCCATCTCAAATTTATATCATTCTCCGAGCTTATGTATCTAATAGCATATTTTAACCTTCTGCCCACTGTTGAAAAACTCTCCAAATTTGACCTGGTGCTCTTAGATGAATTTGAACTGGATGACCCGGGTGATGCCATGATGGGTATTAATTTTGTCCGAGAATTAAATAAAACAAATTCCATTATAATAACAACTTCCAATACAACCCCGGCAAATCTGGGAGGCAGAAAATTTGATATACTTGTGTTTAAAGAAAGAATAGGCAAATTGGCAGATTGTTTTAATCTATTTATAATAGATGGTGAGGATTACAGGGTTAGCAAACACCCAAGAATAGAATATAATGCATCTCACAAAACACTTAGAGATCTCTACAATGAATATAAAGTAAAAAAAAGAAAAAAATTATATGTAAAATTTGATGAATTAATTAGCAGATTATCAGATGTACATCCTGTAAGATATATGAGCTTCAATAACACGGTTGATGCCATATTTATAGAGAATCTTAGAAAGTTCACAGATGATGAGTTACTTGATGTATTGAGATTTATATATTTAACAGAGGTTATTTATTATGGTTCGATAGACATATTCATAAGTACAAATATTGACCTATGGGATATATTTTCGGATGATTTAAAAAACGGGAAATTCAAAATCAAGATTATGCGTTGTTTGTCCCGCATTTCAGAAAAAGGGGTTCTCGTAAGAACTTAGGAACACGCCGCTACTTTTATAAACAAAAACTGTAGTTTATCTTTTATTGTGGTATTACCACTTCCAGCCTTTATCAAGTAGTTCCTTTAGAATAGGAAATATCTTCCAATAGTGAGCTCTAAATTCTCCTGCCACCTCTCCCTTTTTTACTGGAATAGGTTCAAAACAATCATAGC
>JAGMDW010000142.1 GCA_023128455.1 Desulfurellaceae bacterium | reverse complement strand
CAAAATTTTATAAAGAAAGTGCTAAAAAATGAAGGAAAAGCGGAGATATATCCCCTGTTTCTTCCTTCATTTCTTGAATTTTACTATGAACATATAGATGAACATACAAAGCCTTTTGAGGGAGTGAAGCAGGTGTTGAGCACTTTAAATAAAGATGAGAATTGTGTTTTAGCGGTAGTGAGCAATAAGTTAGAAAAATTTGCACACAAACTTTTAAAGAGTCTTGATCTTCTTTATTTTTTCGATTTTGTTTGCGGGCGTGATACATTCGGCGTTAAAAAGCCGGATCCATTGATTATTTCAAATGTTTGCAGATCTCTCAGGATGGAGGCAAAAGATAGCATGTTAGTGGGAGACAGCGAAAATGATATTATAGCTGCTAAAGAGGCAGGAGCAGTTTCTACTTGCGTTACCTATGGTTTTAGATCTAAAGAAACATTACTTCAATTTAAGCCGCATTTTGTTATTCATAATCCCCGTCAACTATTGACAATTATTTAATGTATCTAAAATCGCCCTTTCTTTCTGAATTCATAGCATGGCTGAAGAAAAGAGAAGAGAAGCTCTACTTAGTAGGAGGAATGGTAAGGGACTATTTGTTAGGCAAAAGTTCAGAGGACTGTGATGTGGTAGTCTCTAAGAATATGGGTATAAGAAGTTTTTTTCTTAAGAAGGGTGTAAAATTTGTTTATTATGAGAGAGGAGATGTAAAAACATACAAGTTATGGCCAGAGAGAGCAGAGATAGATGTTTGTGAAATGAGAGCTGAAAATATAGAAGAAGATTTAAAGAAGAGAGATTTTACAATAAACGCTATTGCTTATGATATAGAAGAAAAGAGATTTATAGATCCTGTGGGAGGGAAAGAAGATATAGAGCATAAAAGATTGAGAATGTGTTATAAACAAGCCTTTCTTGATGATCCGTTGAGGATTTTAAGACTCTTTCGCCTTTCTACAGAATTTTTTTTAACTATTGATAGAGAAACATTAGATGAGTGTGAAAAGGCGATAAGATTTTTAACATCTGTTTCCATAGAGAGAATAGGAGAAGAGCTAAAAAAACTGTTGTTTCTTCCATCCTCTTTTACTTATTTTCCTTTGATGGAGAGAGTTGGTTTGATGGAAAAACTTTTTCCCCATACAAATAGAAATTTAACTTTTTACATTTCACTGGATGAAAGGATTAAGAAAAGTAATATCTCCTATGAACCTCCTTTGTTACTTTCTTTAAAAGTTGCTGCTTTCTTAGGGGAAGATGCCAAAAGATGGAGTGATTTTTATGGTTGGGGGAAAAAGGTAGGGAAATGGGCAAAGCTGTGGTCCGAAAACAAGCTTCTTCCTTATAAAGTATGGAACAAAGAGGAAAGTTTGGGCAAACTAATCGTTGATTTTGGAGAAAATTGTTTGCCTTTGTCCATTTTTTCTGCTGCCTATATTTTATCACAGAATAACATAGAGAAGGAATCATTTGAACAGTTTGTAAAAGGAATGTTTTTAAATTATAAAAGATGGGAAGAGAAGATAAAAGTGATAAATGGTTGGGATTTGATAAATATAAAACCAGAGAAAAGAGATGAGATTTTGCGTTCTTTAAGGAGAAAGATTGTAGACGAAAACCTAAATAGAAATGATTGCCTGAGATTTATAACATGAAAAACAATGTAAATACGGAGATTTCCAATATATTTGAGAGAATAGCAAATATCTTAGAATTTAAAGGAGAAAATATATTCAGAGTTGTAGCCTACAGAAAAGCGGCTCGTAGTATCAGAGAACTCACCTCCCCACTTTCTAAGATAATGGAAGAAGAAAGATTGACAGAAATAGCTGGAGTGGGAAAGGATTTGGCAACATACATTGAGGAGTACATAGAAAAAGGAAAGATAGTATTGTATGAACAATTAAAACAGGAAGTGTCGGAAGAGCTAATCAATCTTTCTAATATTCGGGGATTGGGTCCCAAAACATTAAGAAAATTATATAATGCTTACAATATAGGAAATTTACAGGATCTAAAGGAACTTATTAAGGATAAAGAAGAGTTGCCTGAGGTGGGATTGAGAAAAAAGAGTTTGGAAAACCTGCGTCAGGGCATTGAGCTTTATGAACAGGGACTGAAGCGTTTTTTATTAGGTGTAGCTTTGCCTATTGCAGAAAATCTTTGTGAAAAAGTGAGAAAATTGCCTACTGTTTCTCAAGTAGAATTGGCAGGTTCTTCCCGTCGCAGAAAGGAAACGGTGGGAGATTTGGATATCTTGTGTGTGGCAGAAAATGGAACAAGGGTAATTGACGCATTTACAAGGTTTGATGAGGTAAAGATAATTTTGGCAAAGGGTTCTACCAAGGGCAGTGTAATTTTGGAGAACAATTTGCAAGTTGATTTAAGGGTAATAGAGAAAAAATCCTACGGTGCCGCACTGCAGTATTTTACAGGCTCAAAAGCGCATAATGTTCATTTGAGAAGAATAGCCAAGCAAAGAGAAATAAAAATAAATGAATATGGTGTATTTAGGGGTGAAAAAAGAATTGGCGGCGAGGATGAAAAAGACATATACCAGGCATTGGATATGGCATGGATACCGCCTGTTCTACGAGAAGATAGAGGTGAAATAGAGAAGGCAACAGAAAAAAAATTACCCAAACTGGTTTCAGTTTCTGATATAAAAGGTGACTTGCATGTTCATTCTAAATGGAGTGATGGTGTATTGAGTATTGAAGAAGTGGTTCAGGAGGCAATAAGGAGAAAATATGAGTATATTGCCATTACAGATCATTCCCCCTCTTCTCGCATTGCCAATGGTTTGTCTATAGAGAGATTATATGATATGCTGGAGGAGATAGACAAGTTAAGACAAAAATTCAAGGGAAAGATAAATATTCTTTCTGGTTCTGAAGTAGACATAAAAAATGATGGTTCACTGGATTATCCCGATGATGTTTTGAAGGATTTAGATATAGTACTGGTTGCCGTACATACAGGATTCAAGCAAGATGAATCGAAAATTACAGGAAGAATAGTAGATGCCTTATCCAACAGATATGTGCATATCTTGGTTCATCCCACGGGAAGGATGATGGGGGTGAGAGAGCCTTATAAGGTAAATATGGAGAGAATGTTTGAAACGGCGAAGAAGCACAATAAATGTTTGGAGATAAATGCTCAGATAATGAGACTGGACTTGAAAGACATTTATGTAAGAGAGGCAATAAGAAGAGGCATAAAACTATCCATAGCTACAGATACACATCACCCAGGAAACTTCGATTATATGAAATTTGGCATTTACACCGCACAAAAAGGATGGGCGGAGACAAAAGATATTATAAATACCTATCCTTTACCTAAGCTGATGATGCTTCTGAAGAAAGCCTGTGGATAGATATTGCCAATCTGGATGTAAGACGGGCAGATCTATTTTTGTGGATCACTCCTTTAGAAGTGATATGACCAATGGTTTTTTCCGCCTGCTGGAACGCTTTTTGTGCTTCTTCTAAGTTTTTATCTTTGATTTTCTCTTCCACTGTTTTGATTACATTTTTTAAACGAGTACGGTAAGCCTTATTCCTAGAATATCTCTTTTTGTTTTGTCTCATTCGCTTTGCAGCTGATTTGTGCTGTGGCATATAACCTCCCAAATTTTTTACAAATTTAACATGTAAAGTATGTGAAAGTCAAGCGCCAGAATTACTTACAAGTATCAAAGACACTTGTAAGTAAGTTTTAAACTTCACAATAAGCACAATCTATGCTATATAATGCAAGGAAGTTTTGGAGGAAGAAATGAAATTGGGTGTAAATTTAGATCACATAGCGACGATAAGAGAGATGAGAAAAACTGTAGAGCCTGATCCGGTGCAGGCAGCCATTTTCGCAGAGTTGGGTGGTGCAGATTGTATAACGATTCACCTTAGAGAAGACAGAAGACACATAAAAGAAAGAGACATAAAACTCTTAAAGGAAACGATAAAGGTGCCGTTGAATTTAGAGATGAGCATATTGGAAGATATTGTAGAATTTGCTTTAAGTGCTAAACCTTACGAGGCAACCCTGGTGCCGGAAAGAAGAGAGGAGATAACCACGGAAGGTGGGTTAGATGTGATAAAATCAAAAGAAATCATACATAATGTGATAAAAAAACTAAAAGAAAAAGACATAAAGGTAAATCTATTTATAGACCCCGAAGAGAAACAAATTGAAGCTTCAAAAGATATAAAAGCGGATGGAATAGAAATACATACTGGCAGATATGCCAATGCAAGAGGAAAAGAAGAAACAAGAGAATTAGAAAATATTAAAAGATGTGTCACACTTGCTGAAAAAATGGGACTGGAGGTGCATGCAGGACATGGATTAACCTACCTTAATGTTCAACCCGTAGCCAGCATACGAGAGATAGTGGAGTTACATATTGGTCATAGCATCATTAGCCGTTCAATATATACAGGATTAAAAGATGCAGTAAAAGATATGAAAACATTGATCAATGAAGCCAGAATTCTTCATCGGTATTGATATAGAAGAGATAAAGAGAGTAAAAGAACTAACAGAAAAATACGGGGAGAGATTTTTAAACAGGATATTTACAGAGAGAGAGATAGAATATGCATATAAAAAGAAGAATCCCTATCCCTCCCTTGCCGTACGCTTCTGTGCTAAAGAAGCGGCATTTAAAACCATAGGGAAGAGAGTACCATGGAAAAGTATAGAGATAATCTCTCTTCCTTCGGGAAAACCTGCTATAGATATACCGCATAAAAAAGCCATTGTTTCTCTAAGTCACACCAATATGTATGCAACAGCGATAGTTCTTGCATGGAACGATTAGAAAATCTGCTAAAAACATTTAATCCTCACTGTATAAAACCAGGATTATCCCGTATAAAAGAGCTTCTAAGAAAAATTGACAATCCACAACAAAAACTAAATGTGATTTTGGTGGGGGGAACAAATGGAAAGGGCTCGGTATGCAATTTTCTCACCGATATATTAGTTGATGGCGGATATAAAGTAGGAACATTTACCTCTCCTCATATATTTCATGTAAATGAAAGGATAAAGATCAATCAAGAACCTTATTTAAATTTGTATCCTTATGCCAAAGAGATATTTGAAAGATGTGAAACCTTAACGGAAAAACCCACATATTTTGAATTTCTCACAGCTATAGCTTATCTAATATTTGCACAAGAGAAGGTAGACTTTGCCATTATGGAAGTGGGAATGGGAGGAAGATTTGATGCTGTAAATGTTGTTCGGCCACTTTCTAGCGTAATTGTTACCATATCAAAGGATCATGCAGAATTCTTAGGAAACGAAATTTCTCAGATTGCCTATGAAAAAGCCGGCATTATCCATGAGGAAATTCCCGTGTTTACAGGATTTTTGAAAAAAGAAGCTCTGGGGGTAATAGAAGAAAGAGCAAAACAAAAAAATTGCCCATTTTATCCTCTAAAACAACATTACATAAAAATAAACAAAGATGAGTTTACTTTTAGTAATGAAAATATAAACATAAAAAATATAAAACTTTCAATGAAAGGGAAAAATCAAATCTACAATGCCTCTTTATCCATGCATATAGCATCAAACTTGAATATCCCGATCAAAAAAGGAACTATAGAAAAGAGTTTTTGGCCGGCCAGAATAGAGATAATAAAAAACAAAGGGAAAACGGTAATAATAGACGGATGTCATAATGTAGAGAGTGCGATGGCGCTATCAGACTTTTTAAAAAACTATAAGCAGGAAAAAACACTACTTTTCGGTGTCCTAAAGGATAAAGACACAAAAGGAATGTTGAAAATATTGCTCTCTCATTTTTCAGATGTAAAGATAATAAAAATAAACAATGAGAGAGCAATACCTACACACATTCTCTGTCACACTGTCCGACAATTACAGTTCAAAGGAACCTGCAAAACATTTTGCTCACTAAACGAAGCATTCCTCCACGCTTTGTCAGAACAAGACTTCATTGTTATCTGTGGCTCACTGTATCTCATTCCTCAAGCGAAGGCCTGTTCTTTAAAGCCCTGCCGCCTCTCTCTTTAACAACCACTCCCACTGTTTGTCAGTCAATCTTTGTGCCTCTTTAAGCATGTCTTTATTCTCTGGCTTTAAAAAATGGCTAAATCTTCCTTGCATTTTAAAGTACTCTTCAATGGGCAACTTTTTCTTTGGCTTGTAATTTATCTTTATCGCTCCGTCTATCACCTCATACAGAGGCCATACGCAGGTTTCCGCAGACATCCTTGCTACTTCAATAGTCATATCCGGTGGAAATCTCCAACCCAGGCAACAAGGCTGTATAACATTCAAATAGGCCGGTCCTTCTACCTCAAGACCTTGCTTCATCTTGTTCATCAAATCACGCCAGGCATGAGGAGAACCTTGGGCTACATAGGGAATATGATGTCCTTCAGCGATGGAAACGATATCTTTTCGGGGTTGTTCTTTACCCTTCTTTACCTTTCCTACCGGTGTTGTAGTGGTATTGGAACCAAAAGGTGAGGCACTGGATCTCTGAACCCCTGTGTTCTGATAAGCCTGATTATCTATACAGACATATAAAAAATTATGCCATCTTTCCAAAGCACCAGAGAGAGCCTGTAGTCCTATATCGTATGTTCCTCCATCACTGGCTAAAGCCACAAATTTTATATCTTTGTCCGTCTTACCCTTTCTCTTCCAAACCTTATACATTGCCTCCGCCCCGGCAATAGTAGCAGCGGCATTCTCAAAAGCACTGTGTATCCATGGAACACGCCAGCTGGTGTAGGGAAAAAGTCCTGAACATACCTCCATACAACCAGTAGCATGGGCAATCACTATTTCATAATCCGTTATATTTAAAAGCGCTCTAACAATAATCGGCTGCCCACAACCAGGACACAACCTGTGTCCAGGAGCAAGTCTCTCTTCTCTCTTTGCCAGCTCATTTAAAAAAGCCATCTATTCCTCCCATTTCCCTCTTATATTTATAAAGTCTAATATTTTTCCCACTTTGCCCGTTTTAGCAATCTTTTTCAGATTTTCGTAAACTGCTTTAAAATGTTTCGGTTGAGTATCCCTACCTCCCAGTCCATAAATATAATCTATAACAATAGGTCTTTGAGGAACATCATATAAAGCGGAGCGAATCTCATTAAACAGGGGTGAGCCATATGCTCCAGCTGAAATTACCCTATCTAAAGTGGCAACCACTTTTACATTGCCCAAAGCCTCTTTTACCTCATCGGCAGGAAATGGCCTGAACATCCTCATTTTCAAAAGCCCTGCTTTTACCCCATTTTCTCTTAAAGCATCCACTACATCCTTTGCAGTACCAGCTGCCGAACCCATAATGACAATAGCATAATCTGCATCATCTAACTTGTATGCTTCAAAAATCCCATAATTCCTTCCGAATGCTTTCCCAAAATCCTCGCCTACTTTTTTCACCATGGAGGGTGATTGCAATAATCCATGTAACTGGCTTACCTTGTGTTCAGAGTATTCTGCAGGCGGTGCCCATGCTCCGTATGTAATTTTGCGTGACACATCTAAAAGCGGATATTTAGGCGTATATTCACCAATAAATTCCTTAACTCTTTTATCCTCTTCCATCTCCCATATCTCAACAGAATGGGAGGTGTTGAACCCATCCATAATAACCATCACAGGTGTTAAAACATTTTTATTCTCAGAGATTTTTATGGCTTGAATAGTAGAATCATAAATTTCCTGTGAATCTTCACAAAACAACTGAATCCATCCTGCATCTCTTACTTCCATAACATCTGAATGGTCTCCATGAATATTTAGTGGTGAACTCAATGCCCTTGCTGCAATTATAGTCACAATTGGCAATCTCAAGGAAGAAGCAATATACACAATCTCACTCATAAGAGCTAAGCCTTGGGCCGCGGTTATGGTCATTACTCTTCCACCTGCTGCAGATGCTCCCACACAGGCACTCATCGCAGAATGTTCTGATTCTACCGTAACCAGTTCTGTATCCATCAAACCATCGGCAATAAATGAAGCCACCGCCATCGGAATATCAGAAGACGGTGTAATAGGATAAGCAGCGATAACATCTGGATTGATCTGCCTGATTGCATGTGCCGTTGCAGTATTACCCATTAATGCTACTTTCTTTCCCATTATTTCCCTCCAAATGTTTCTTTGAATACTACATCCATGCCTTTTTTCTCTATGTCCGCTTTCAAAACCATAGCCAATGCATTAGGTTTAGGACATTCCTTTACACATAGGCCGCATCCCTTACAAAAATCGCAATCTATACCAGCCATGTTTCCGTCTTTGTCTACCTTAATAGCTGAATCGGGACAGTAAACCCAGCAAAACATACAATTTATACATGCATCCTTGTTCCATATTGGTTTTTCTATTCCCCACGAGCCTGTTTTATAATTAACACTATTTCCTGGATCTTCTATCACACCACCGGTCAATAGCTCATCCCATTTCGCCTTTTCCCCTATTTTCATTATTCAACCTCCTCAAATCCCTTCCGAAGTGCTTTAATATTGCCTTGAATCAATTTATCACTAAACTTTCCAGTGCTCTCTAATAATTCTTTCATCTCTTGGGACAATTCCTCTTTATCTCTTAAATTCATCACATGAAAAAATGCACCTAACATAGGAACATTAGGAATGGCTCTACCAATTTCATCCCTACTTATTCTATTAGCATCCAGTATATAAACCTTAAATCCTTTTAAATTTAACTGTTTAATTAGATCCTCTTTCTTTAAAGATGTGTTTACAATAACCCTTGCTCCTTTTTTTGTTCCTTCTGCTATGTTTACTAACCCAACCAATGTAGGATCAAGAAGAAGCACCACATCCGGCTCCATATATTCTGAATGGTCTCTTATTGGATGGTCCGAAAGCCTGGTAAACGCCATTACTGCCGCTCCTCTTTTCTCTGCACCATAAACGGCAAATGCCCTGGCATAAACTCCTTTCTCTTGAGCTATAACTTCAGCCAAATTATGAGCAGCAGTAACCGCTCCTTGACCTGCCCTGGCATGCCATCTTACATTTAATTTCATAAAAAACACCTCCTACCAGAATTGATAAAACTTGGCTTAATTATAATGTATAATTTAATAAAAGCAACTGTAAATTAACTTTAGATTAAATTAGAAAGACCGCCTAAACCCATACCTCCCGTTACACCGCTCATCTTTTCCTGCACCATTTCCTTGGCTTTCCTCAGCGCTTCATTCACCCCGGAAAGTATCAGATCTTCTAACATTTCTATATCTTCAGGATCAACTATATCCTTAGATATTTTGATCTCTGCAATTTTACCTTCTCCGGTTGCTTTCACAGAAACCATTCCTCCCCCGACAGTTACATCCACCATTTCCTTTGCCGCTTCTTCCTGAACTTTTTTTAATTCGTTCTGCAATTTTTTCGCCTGAGCCATAAGCGTATTCATGTCTAAACCACCCGGTCCTTTAGGCATCATAACCTCCCTATAATTTTTCCATCAAACTCTTCCAATATATATTTTACTACTGGAAAGTTCTCCGTTTGTAAATTCCCTTTCGATTGCGTTGTTTTTTTCTCAATTTTGTGTTCTTTTCCCATTCCTTGTTTGTTTAATTTGTTGGTTGTCTTAATTTCTTCTAAGACATCCTCTATTTTCACCAAATTCTTTACCATGCAGGCTTTGTAGGCGGCTGTTCTCAACACAACTTCACCGTCTACGCCGGCTCTCATATCCATAAATGCTCTATAAAACACATCCATCACACCTATTATCTGTTCCATAGGATATACTTTCTCTTTTATATAAATTTCAATCCTACGCAAAAGCATATTAAAAAGATAAAATATATCTACACCCTTGCTTTCTATTTTCTCTAACCATTTTTCTACCTCTTCTACATTTCCGTTTACTATTGCATCTAAGAATGCTTGTATATTCCCTTCTTTCAAAACATAAAGACTATTTTCTACATCTTTCAAAGAAATATTTTTTCCACAATAAGACATTGTCCTATCCAGAAGCATCTCCGCATTTCTCAAAGAACCCTCGCACAAGCTGGAAATAAGCATCGCTGCATCTTCCTGCATAGTTATCTGTTCTTTCTTGCAAATTTCCAATATATGTTTTTTTACCAGCAATTCAGGAATTTTTTTAAAATCCAGGATCATGCAGCGAGAAAGAACGGTAGGAGGCATCTTTTGCATATTGGTAGTGGCAAGGACAAACTTTACATATTGCGGCGGTTCCTCAATTGTTTTAAGCAGTGCATTAAATGCTTCCATGGTTAGCATGTGTACCTCATCAATAATATACACCTTGTAAAGAGAGAAAAGGGGAGGATACTTCATACTTTCTATAATTCTCCTCGCTTCTTCCACCTTTCTGTTGGACGCTCCGTCTATCTCTATTACATCTATTCCTCTTCCTTCATTGATTTCCTTACAACTTTTGCATGTCTCACAAGGATGTATGGTAGGTCCTTTCTCACAATTTAATGACTTGGCTATTACACGAGCAGTGGAAGTTTTCCCCACCCCCATTGGGCCGGAAAGAAGGAAAACATGCGGAATTCTATTCATGCGGATAGCATTTTCTAATATACGCACCACAACGGGTTGTCCTATAATTTCACTTAAATTTTTAGGTCTATACTTTCTGGCTAAGACAATACACATTTTGTTTCCTCATGATACTTGTCCATCAGGCTGATCTACAGCACTTGCACATCATTTCCTGCCGCTGCTTCCTTCCGGACCTGACGGAATTCGGAAAGCATGCAACGCGTAGAGCCCAACGGACAAATATCAGGTGCGCCCAAGGAGACTCGAACTCCTGACCTGCAGATCCGCAATCTACCGCTCTATCCATCTGAGCTATGGGCGCACATATGGCGGAGAGAGCGGGATTCGAACCCGCGGTACAGG
>JAGMDW010000141.1 GCA_023128455.1 Desulfurellaceae bacterium | reverse complement strand
TAACCGCTTCTCTCTTTACACCAGGTAACAGGTGGCTATACCTTTCTGTCATTACCAGGCTCTTATGCCCTAATAACTCTTTTATGGTATAAATAGGAGTGCCTTGAATAGCCAACCAGCTGGCAAAAGTATGTCTTAGTGTATGGAATACAACCTTGTTTTTAGCATCTCCTTTGCCTTCATTTAAACCCAAATCATCAACAACTATAAAAAAAGTCTTTGATATTTCCTTTATTTTGTTTCCTTTAGTGTCCTTAAATACCAGCTCATCTGGATCACCCTGTTTGTTCTCAAGTATGCTTTTAACCTCATCCGTCATATAAACAGCCCTATCTTCGCCGCTTTTAGGGTCTCTAATGTTAATGATACTGTTGTTTATATTAATATCCTTGTAGGTTAAATTAAATATCTCTCCAGCTCTTAAACCACAGGATAAAGAAAACAAGCATATTTCATAAAGTTGTTTGCTTCTTTCCTTGCATTCGTTTAATAATGCGGTTACTTCCTCTACCGTTAGAAACCTCAACCTTCTATTATTTATCTTTGGCATTTTAACCATAGAAACAGGATTATCCCCGGTGAAATAAGCCCAATGTTTAGCTTTATTTAAGGAATGCCTAATAACTGCTAAGGCATATTGTATGGTTCTCGGTGCTTTATCTTTCATAAACTGCTTTATCTTCTCTATATCAAATGGTGAAATTTCATTTAAAGGTTTATTCCCAATAACAGGGTTAATCCATACTCTATAAAGCTCTTCCTCCCTGCTATAAGATTTTTTTTCTTTAGCATCTTCAGCGTAAGGTAGATATTTCTTTTCCATGAATTCGGTATAAGAGACCTGTTGCTTCCTTAACTTTTTCCTGTCATAGTATTCACCCCCTATAAGTTCGGTTTTTATCTTTGTTTCTATCTGTTTGGCAAGCTCAAGGTTATTAGGTATGTGTTTAGTAACAACCTTACCATTATGCTTTACAACTACTCTATAAGTTTTGTTTTGTTGAGGGAAGAGGTTGCCACATTTTTTACAAACCTTATTTCTAATATTTTGGTCTGATTTACAAAAAAGACACCTTAAATAAATTGCCATAATAAGCACCTCCTTTTTCTGGGGTAACCATAG
>JAGMDW010000140.1 GCA_023128455.1 Desulfurellaceae bacterium | reverse complement strand
GTAACTATTCAGCTTAATATCTTAAATTCTAATCTAATAAATAGATTTATGATGTAGTTTAGGCTAAATTATTCATTTAGAAATTCAGGCAACTTACCTTCAAATAAAAGTCTCAATGCTTCAGTAGCTCTTACATTATTTTTTTTGCAGGTAGAAATATAGCTACGCACACGGCAGAAGATTTCAGCTCCTTTCATGGAACGAAAGCAACCTGATATCTTTTGATGAACTTTCGTCATTCTGATATCATTTTCACCTTGATTATTACTGAAAGGAACTTTTTTGTCATCCATAAAAAGAAGTACTTCATTCTCATAATTCATTAAACGCTCTAATAGATTTCTTGCTTTTGAGCGTTTTAATCTTCCTCGTTTCTTTTTTTTCAAATTTTCATCTGGAGGAGGACACTCTTTCTCTGCTTTTTTTAGTATTTTCCGATATTTTTGTCTAAATTTTAAAGAAACTACAGTTTCAAGCCGACCACCTGCATCATCAACAGCTCCATTGATTTTCAATAAAAGAGTTCTGATCTGTTTCGCCCATTTCTGTTTATCCTGTTCCCAGGCTCTTTCAAGTTCTCTCAAATGATGGGCATTACACAATGCATGTGTACAATCAACCTTAAAGTATGGCTTCCAGTGATCGTGACAAAGTACACCTTTAAAATCAGGTAAAACTCCCATTGCTTCCATACCATCAAACCCCCTTTTTTTGTGGGGAAGATAATATGTCCAGTTACCATTGGAGAGACAATGAAGCCAGTTTCTTTTTCCTCCAATATTGATGCCAGTCTCATCAGCATGGCACAGATAGGAACCATAAAGTCTCCTTTTAAGAATTTCTTCAAAAATTTTCAACTTTTCATAGGCCTCTTCATTAAAGTTGTAAATTGTTCCACTGCTTATTGGGATACCAACCTGATCCCTAAAGTTTTCTTCAACACGATTATATGGAATTAATTGATATTGTGACATGTAAACAGATTGAACTTTTACATTATGTCCATATTGAATGGGTCTGTTAACACCTTTAGGAAATGACGCTACAAATTGATTTCCATTTGCATCTTCAAGTATTTGAGCCCGATATTCGGTTACTACCCTTGAAATTTCTATGTCAACAACCTGCCTGCGGTCATACCCGGCTTCCTTATAATCACCTTTTGGAAGAGATCTTTTATCAATGGCTAATTCTTTAACAACATCAGGATCTTTAACTTGTTTCAAAGTTGACCCATTGTGACCTTTTTGTCCACCAGGTTTCTTGTTCCCAGACCTCTTTTTCTTTTTTTTGCGGTTAGGGTCCGATGAAGGTGGTTTGCTACTGTTTGTGCTGTTGAGCCCCAAATGGTTCATCAATAAGGATACCAAAACCAACAGAAGTTCAATTGAATTCTTTAGAGCTTGCGATACTTCAGGATCTTCAGCCATTTGCTTTTTCAATTTACTGATAACTTCTTCAATATTTATGTTTTCTAACTTCATTTAGTTCCTCAATAGTAATTCTCAACAATAAAGCTATTATAACACAGGTTTTCAAAACGGAATTTTTCTACTGAGGTTTACTTCTGAACTATTATATTTTTTTTGATATGCATAGCCGTTAGCTCTGAGAAAAAAAGAAGTATAATGGACTGTTTAGTCTTCCTATCTGTGTTGTGAGTTGTGTCTTAAAAAATACTTAAAAAGTAATTTTTTGGCCCAAAACCCTGTCAAGTAAAAAATGGTAGTAATTGCATTTTTTACTGAATAGTTACTATGATTTAAACAAAAAGATAAATTACGATGGCGCTTACATCAAAAATAGAGAGTTAAACAATGCATTTTAAAAATAATGAGAAAGCCGTTCTTTAAAAGCTTTTTACTTTCATAAACATTCTCATTTTTTAACAATCTGTTTATCAAACTTTTCAAAAGTT
>JAGMDW010000014.1 GCA_023128455.1 Desulfurellaceae bacterium | reverse complement strand
CGTGCGGGTTCAAGTCCCGCCTTCGGCACCAGTTTTATTTGTCAAATAATCAACCATAGCCTGAGCAACGGATAAAACCACAGGGCCTATGAGAATACCTACCGTGCCAAAGATAAATAAGCCGCCTATTATACTGAAGAACATAAGCATTGCACTGATATGCAGTCTTTCTCCAATAAACACAGGTCTTATATAGTTATCTGATAGTCCCACTACTATGCCACCCCACAGAATAAGGAAAATGGCTTTTCCTATACTTCCTTTGATGAGCAGAAAAAGAGCTACTGGTCCCCATACGATACTTGTTCCCACTAAAGGGAGAAAAGAAAAAACAGCGATTAAAAGAAACCATAGAAAGAAAGAATTAAAACCGATGATAAGAAAACCTATCGCTCCCAATATCCCTTGTACTCCAGCACACAAAAGACCCCCATAAACGGTGGCATGGATACTTCTTTTAACTGTGGCAAGAAGCAGATCGAATTCATCTTTTACAGGAACAATATCTCTAATATATTTTAATATTTTATCTCCGTTTAACAGTAGATAAAACATAACAATGAAAGAAAAAATGAAGTTTATGATATAACTGTAAGTAAAAGTAACAATTTTTGTTGCATAATGTGTTGTTAATTTTCCTATTGACTCAGTAACAGAAGACAAAAAAATATTTATCTTATCCACTATTTCTTGAGTGAGTTTGGAGTGAAAGTAATTTCCAAGATTGGCAACGGCTCCCCCTATCTCTTTACTTATTTCTCCCACTGGAATAGAGCTTAACTCGCTAATTACGAAGATTACAATAGATACTAAAGGTATAACAAAGAGAACGAGCGCAATGAATGTAGTAAAAAATGAAGATAATTTTTTATATTTTATCCATTTTATCAATCTGTTTTCCAGTGGATAAAACAATAATGCTCCTATAATTCCCCACAGTATAGGTCTCCAGAAAGGTGAAAATATTATAATTAAAAGAAGAAGCGATATAAATAAAATAATATAGCCAAATTTTAATTTCATATCTTATGATGAACCTTTGAATAAATTTCAGATAACAGTTCACTTTTATATATATTCAGCCGTTTTTTCAGCCAATTTTTCCCTCTTACCTCTACCCTTCTCATAAGAAACGGGTCTGTTTTTGGTGCATTTAAGCCTACATTTAGTGTCAATCCACCCAAAAAATTTAATTGCTTCAGTGCTCTTATTACCAAATCATCATAATTTCCCCAGGGATAAGCTAAAAATTCACATCTTTTATTCAATCTTCCCTCAATCATATCTTTTGATAGTTTTAATTCCCTGAGACATGAGCTAAATCTATCAACATCTGTTTTAATAAAGTTACATCTAAATTTTCTTTTATATTCTTTAACCCTTCTTCTTAGAATTCTAAATGCATTCGATTTTTTAAAAAACAAAATTCCCCCATTCTCGGAAACGAATTCTGCCAGATAATCTCTCAATCCTTTATCATCCTCCATGCAATCCGTGGAAAGCCTCCATCTTTTCGTATATACAGGAATACCCAACCGTCGATCTTTAGCTATTTCATAAAACCATC
>JAGMDW010000139.1 GCA_023128455.1 Desulfurellaceae bacterium | reverse complement strand
TTGATTTAGTAACAACATCATTCATTTAAAGGACGGGGATATTACCCCGTCCTTTAGTGTTTAAATCTTTTCTATTTTAGCCGCACAAACCTTTAATGAAGGAACAAAACCTAATCTATCAAAGGTATCAATGGTTAAAACATTCACTGGTACTTCAGCAGAATAGAAAGTGGAAAAGACCGTTCCTTCAGGCACCCCATCTGTAATCTTCGTTTTTATCTTGATCTCACCTCGACGAGAAACTACCTTTACTTCATCTCCATCTATAATACCCAATTTTTCTGCATCTGAAGGATTTATTTCCAATAGGTCTTCAGGAGATAGTCTGTGTAGTGCCACTGAGTGTCGAGTATAACCAGTATGAAGATGATAGAGGTTCTTACCAGTAGTAAATATAAAAGGATACTCTTTATCCGTTGGTTCTGATGGTGGAACATAGTCTGCTGGGAAAAATACACCTTTTCCACTCTTTGTTTTAAAGCTTTCTTTCCATAGATACTCTGTGCCGGGATGCTCTTTATTGGGACAGGGCCATCGTAAGCCCCCATTTTCCAACCTCTCATAGGAAACACCACCGTAAGGAGGAGTTAAAGAAGCAATCTCATCCATTATGTCACTGGGATGATTATAATTCATTTCATAACCCATTTTTTTGCTGAGTTCGCATATAATTTCCCAATCTGGTTTGCTTTCTCCTATCGGATCCAGTGCCTTGCGCACTAATTGAATAAATCGAGCAGGATTGGTAAAAGTTCCATCTTTTTCAGCAAAAGAGCAAGCAGGCAAAACGACATCTGCCACTTCTGCTGTTTCATTTAAGAAGAGATCCTGGACTACTATAAAATCCATATCCTCAAAAACTTCTTTCATCTTATTGAGATTGGGTCCACTTCTTGATGGATTTGCGCCCATTACATATAACCCTTTAATTTTACCTTTTTCAGTAACCCAAATCGTTTCGTTTGTTCCGGGTTTCATGGAGAGTTTTGCACCCCATGCCTTCTCAAATTTTTCATTAGCCTTTGGATCTGCAACGGGTTGGCCAGCAGGATAGATAGGAGGTAGACAACCCATATCACCCGCACCTTGTCCATTATTTTGTTTACATATAGTATTAACACCCGTTCCTTCTTTTCCTACATTACCGGTAAGCAAAGCTAAATTACATAGACCAGAAACAATATCTGTTCCATTGATATGCTGGGTTATACCCATACCATACATAATAGGAGCTTTGTCTACTTCAGTGTATAATCTTGCTGCTTCAATAATCTTTTCTTTTGAAACACCGGTAATTTGTTCTACTTTTTCTGGTGTATATTGAGAGACTAATTTTTTCAATTCATCAAATTTTTCTGTTCTGTTTTCTACAAATTCATGGTCATACAGATCTTCATCTATAATGACATTCATCATGCCATTGATCCAGGCGAGATCCGTTCCTATTTTTGGTCTTAACCAGGTTTGAGCCCAGTCTACACTCTCAATTCTTCTTGGATCTGCTACAATTAATTTTAGATTGCTGAATTCTACTAAGTTTTTCATTAAATCACCAATTACGGGGCACATCTCTGTGGGATTAAGACCTGCTATTAAAATAACATCTGCTTTCTCTGCCAGTCTCATAGAGTTTGTCATTGCTCCTCCCCCCAGAGAACGGGTGAGGCCAACAGCACTGGCAGTATGGCAAAAACGGGTACAAAAATCTACATTGTTAGTGCCTAAACAAACACGCATAAATTTTTGAAACAGATAAACCTCTTCATTGGTAGATTTAGAAGATGTTATACCGGCTAATGCATCAGGACCATATTTTCCCTTTATTTCTTTAAATTTAGTGGCAACCAGATTTAATGCTTCATCCCAGCTTGCCTCTTCAAATTTTCCATTTTTCTTAATGAGGGGTTTTGTTAAACGGTCGGGACTATTGACAAAATCCGAACCAAATCTTCCTTTAACGCAGAGATGTCCTCTGTTTTCTGAATTATCGTCTTCAGCACCATAAACTCTTATAATTTTGTTATCTTTAACCCACAATTCCATCTGACAACCTACACCACAATGAGTGCAGGTAGTACGCACTTTTTTGACTTCCCATGGTCTACCCTGGAAATGGGCTAATTTCTCAAATATTGCACCGGTGGGACAAGCTTGAACACAAGCTCCACAGGCGGCACAGTCTGACTCTCCCAGCGGTTGATCAAATCCAGCAATAAGGTTTATCTTGGGTGAAAAATCATCAATTCCGCCTCTACCATAGAACTGTAATACTTTCCGCTCAGAAAGCTCATTACAGGCACGCACACATCTTCCACAGCAGATACACTTATTAAGGTCTCTTGTAATTACTTCGCTGGAATCATCAACAGTTTCAACATATTCTGGAGCGGGAAAACGCAGATTTTTTTGATCTACACCAAACTCATAAGCATATCTTTGTAGTTCACATACACCATTAGATTCACAGACCATACAATCATGTTTATGCTGTGCTAAAAGAAATTCTATGTTTAATTTCCGTGCTTTGTTTAACTCTTCATCGTAAGCTATAACCTCCATTCCCTCCGCTACCTGTGTGGTGCAGGCAGTTACATGCATTGAATGTGGAGCATGTCCTGTCTTATTGAGCCAGCGCTCTCCAATCTT
>JAGMDW010000138.1 GCA_023128455.1 Desulfurellaceae bacterium | reverse complement strand
GTTTGTCTTGACAACTATCTTTAGCAGTTGCAAGCAAACCGAAGGTTTGTCTTGACAACTATCTTTAGCAGTTGCAAGCAAACGACTTCGTCGTTTGTCTTGACAATAGATGCACTTGCATGAAAAGTATATGTATGGTAAATTTGCATCAGTAAATTGGAGGATGGAGAGAAATGGTAGAACTTAACAGTATGATTATTGCACAGATAATTGCTTTTTTGCTCCTTCTTTTCTTGCTTAATATTATACTATATAAACCTATTCTTTTTACAATAGGTAAGCGTAGAGAGAATGTAGAATCTCAACTTTCACAGGCAGAAAAAGTTACCGAGAATGCAGAAGAGAAAAAGGTGGAGCATAAAAAGATATTGGAAAATGCTCGCGCTAATGGAAAAAAATTGTACAATGATCTTATCTTGGAGGCAACTTCGAAGAGGGATAAGCTTTTACATGAAACAAACGATAGGTTAAAAACAGAGATTCATGATTTTAGTAATCATGTGAAAGAGGTAAAGAAAGGAGAATTAGAACAGGGAAAAAGTCTTTCTAATAGTATTGCCGATGAGATATTTAAAAAACTTGCTTAAGGATAAGTTATGAAATTGTTATTGTTTGTTGTTCTTATGCTGTTTCCTATCTATGCTTATGGTGGCGAAAAAACACTCCACGCACATATGATATGGAGAGTTATCAATTTTGTTATCTTCGTTGCGTTTCTGTATTATGTGTTAAAAAAACCGGCAGGTGCTTTCTTTAAGAATAGAAGAGAAAAAATATGGAAAGAGATGGATGATGCAGAAAAATCCTATCAAGAAGCCATAAACGCGTTCAAAGAGGCAGAGAAAGGGTTATCTCAAATAGAGAAAGAAGTGAAAGAAATTATAAGTTTGAACCGTGCTATAGGAATAAAAGAAGGGGAAAATATATCAGAAAAAGCCAAAGAGATGATAGAGATAATTAAGCGTAGTAAAAGTTTAGAAAAAGAAATGATAGAGAAAAATGCGCGGAGAGAAATTGTAACGAGCATTGTGGAGCAAGCGATCGAAAAGGCAAAAAAACATTTGGCAGGAGCAACAGATTTATCTCTTCACAGGAAAATAAATGCAAAATCTCTTGCTGCTTTAGGAAACGAGATAAGATGAGAGGGACAGAAAAAATTGCACGACGCTATGCGAAATCTTTAATGAAATTATGTGAGGATTATAGATACAATTATGATGATGCAGGGAATAGTATAGAAAATTTGATAGAAACATTGAAAGCCAATGAAGAATTGATGTCTGTGTTGAAATCTCCAATAGTTACAAAGGAAAAAAAGATAGATATTTTTTCTAAGGTATTTCAAGTATTGGAAATGTCTGAAGGGTTACAAAAATTTGTAGAGTATTTGATAATCAATCGCAGGGGAGATATATTAGAAAATATATATTTTTCTTTTTCTGAAATGGTCGACAAAAAGCTTGGTAGAGCAAAAGCTAAGGTAAAATCAGTTGTTTCTCTTTCTATTAGAGAAGAAGGGGAAATTAAACAATTTTTGGAAAAAGCATTGGGTAAAACAATAGAAATAGAAGGTGATATTGATAAAAATATAATTGGTGGACTATGGATTCAGGTAGGGGATATTGTTTTCGATGGAAGTGTAAGAGGGTTTCTTTTCCATTTAAAGAAAAAAGTTATTAATATGGAGATGTAAGGAGTGTTTATATGCAGATTAAAGCAAGCGAGATAAGTGATGTCATTAGAAAAGAGATAGAAGGAACAGATTATAAAGTTGATGTTCAAGAAACAGGTATTGTGCTTTCCGTAGGCGATGGTGTTGCGCGTGTATATGGTTTAAATAATGTGATGGCAAGTGAAATGGTGGAATTTTCCAATGGTGTGTATGGTCTGGCTATGAACTTAGAAGAGGATAATGTAGGCGTTATCATAATGGGTGCGGATACAGGTATAAAGGAAGGAGATATTGCAAAAAGGACAAAGCGAATCATTGAGGTGCCTGTAGGCGAAGAAACGGTAGGTAGGGTAGTAAATGCGTTAGGTCAACCCATAGATGGTAAAGGAGCCATCAATGCAAAGCACAGCAGGAGGATAGAAGTTAAAGCTCCCTCTATTGTGTGGAGAGACCCTGTATCTGAACCACTGCAAACCGGTATGAAGGCAATAGATACAATGATACCTATAGGAAGGGGACAAAGAGAACTTATTATTGGAGATAGACAGGTGGGAAAAACCGCTATCTCTATTGATGCCATTATAAATCAACGGGATACAGATGTTTATTGTATATATGTTGCTATAGGGCAAAAGAGATCTTCTGTAGCAAGAGTCTGTAAAGTATTGGAAGAACATGGAGCAATGGAATACACGACCGTTGTTGCTGCTACGGCATCAGATCCGGCAGCACTTCAGTATATTGCGCCGTATACGGGGGCAACAATGGGAGAATATTTTAGGGATTCTGACAGGCATGCATTGATTGTGTATGATGATTTGACAAAACATGCACAAGCATATCGTCAAATGGCCTTGCTTTTAAGAAGGCCGCCGGGAAGAGAAGCTTATCCTGGCGATGTTTTCTATCTCCATTCTCGTTTGTTGGAGAGAGCAGCAAAGATGAGTAGCGCAAAGGGTGGAGGTTCACTTACCGCTTTACCGATTATTGAAACGCAAGCAGGCGATGTTTCTGCTTATATTCCTACCAATGTTATATCTATCACCGATGGTCAAATATATCTCGAGACAGATCTTTTTTATGCAGGTATAAGGCCGGCACTTAATGTAGGTATTTCCGTATCCAGGGTAGGAGGAGCAGCTCAAATCAAGGCCATGAAGAATGTTGCCGGCACATTAAGGTTGTTCCTTGCTCAATATAGAGAGATGGCAGCGTTCGCCCAGTTTGGCAGTGAGCTGGACAAGGTAACACAACAGCAATTGCATAGAGGGGTTCGGCTAACAGAAATACTGAAACAACCTCAGTACAAGCCATTGCCAGTGGGGAAACAAGTACTCATCATATATGCCGGTGTAAATGGTTATTTGGATGTTTATCCGGTGAATAAATGTAGAAGATATGAGGAAGAATTGTATAAATTTGTCGATGCTCGTTACCCAGAAGTATTAAAAGAAATAGAAGAGAAAAAAGTGATGAATGATGCGTTGAAGGAAAAGACAAACAAGGTATTGGAAGAATTTAAGGAAATTTTCAAAGCTGAAGAGTAAAATATGGCTACTACAAGAGATATTAAAAGAAAGATTTCTACTATAGTAAAAACGCAACAGATTACAAGAGCGATGAAAATGGTGGCTGCTGCCAAGTTAAGAAGAATTCAGGAAACAACTCTTCATCTGAGGTTTTACTCAACAAAAATTGAGGAGTTGATGACTGGCTTATTAAAAGGAGCGTCTTTGGCTTTTCATCCTCTTTTCCGTTATGGAGATGTTAAAAATGTTGAACTTATTATTATCACTGCAGATAGAGGATTATGTGGTTCTTTTAACCATAATGTGCTTAAAAAAGCAGAGGATATGATAAAGAACTTTAATAAAGAGGGAAAGACTGTTTCTCTTACCGTTATTGGTCGTCATGGTTATAATTATTTGAAATTTAGAGGATATAGTTTCCGTAAAACCTATATGAATATTTTAAGTAAAGAGGCAAAATTTACAGATGCAATGGAAATAATGGACGATGTGATGAATATATTCTTAGAAGAGAAATTAGATGAAGTTTATTTAATATACAATAGATTTGTTAATACGTTGGTCCAAAAAGTGACGGTTAAACAAGTGTTTCCGTTGAGTTTGGAAAAAACAGAAAGAGAAGTAGTAGCACAACATATCTTTGAACCATCTATGGAAGAAGTGTTGGAATCCTTGCTTCCTCGCTATGTATATATTTTATTGTATAGTGCAATGCTGGAATCCCTGGCTAGTGAACATGCAGCGCGAATGACTGCAATGGACAATGCAACTAAAAATGCAGATGATATGGTTAGAATGCTTGTGTTGTCATTTAATAATGCGCGGCAAATAGCTATTACTAGGGAGTTAATAGAAATTACCACGAGCGTTGAAGCTATGAAATATTAAAAGAGGTGAAATAAATATGGAGAAGGAAAAGAAGGGTAAAATTGCTCAGGTAATGGGGCCGGTAGTAGATGTAGAATTTGAAGAGGCAGCGTTACCTTCCATTTATACGGCATTGGTTGTGCCTAAGGAAAAAATAGAAGGCTTAAAATCAGACCTATTCTTGGAGGTTGCACTACATTTGGGTGAAAACAGAGTAAGAACAATAGCCATGGATTCTACTGATGGATTGGTAAAAGGCACGGAAGTAATAAATACGGAAAATGCAATCACTGTTCCTGTAGGCGAAGGTGTTTTAGGTAGAATAATGAATGTGGTAGGCGAAGCTATAGATGAACAAGGGCCTATCGAGTATAAAGAAAGGTGGCCTATTCACAAGGATCCTCCTTTACTTACAGAGCAAGATACATCCAGTAAAATGTTTGAAACTGGCATAAAAGTTATTGATCTTCTATGTCCTTATATGCAAGGAGGAAAGACAGGTCTCTTTGGTGGTGCAGGAGTGGGTAAAACTGTGCTTATTATGGAACTTATTCACAATGTAGCCTTGCATCACGGGGGTTATTCCGTTTTCTGCGGGGTAGGAGAGAGGACAAGAGAAGGTAACGATTTGTGGCTGGAGATGAAAGAATCTGGCGTTTTGAATAAAGCGGCTCTGGTCTATGGACAAATGAACGAACCACCAGGAGCAAGAGCAAGAGTAGGATTGAGCGGTCTTACTGTGGCAGAATATTTCCGTGATCAAGAGATGGACATCCTGGTGTTTATAGATAATATCTTTCGCTTCACTCAAGCTGGGAGTGAGCTTTCTGCACTTTTGGGACGTATCCCATCCGCCGTGGGTTATCAGCCCACATTGGGCACAGATATGGGTGAATTGGAGGAGAGGATCACTTCTACCAATAAGGGTTCAATTACCTCCGTGCAGGCAATATATGTTCCTGCTGATGACCTTACCGATCCTGCTCCAGCTACGACATTCTCTCATCTTGATGCTACAACTGTTCTTTCGCGTAGATTGACAGAATTAGGTATCTATCCTGCGGTAGATCCATTGGATTCCACTTCTACTATACTTGATCCTCAGATAGTAGGAGAAGAGCATTATCATATTGCACGGAAGGTGCAAGAAATACTGCAAAGGTATAAAGAACTTCAGGATATTATTGCTATTTTAGGAATGGAAGAATTATCTGAAGAAGACAAAGTAATCGTCAGTCGTGCTCGAAAGATACAGAGGTTTCTTTCTCAACCATTTTTTGTAGCGGAACAGTTTACGAGTCTGCCGGGTAAATTTGTATCAGTAAAAGATACAATTAGAGCTTTTAAAGAAATTATTGAGGGAAAGCATGATGAGTTACCGGAACAAGCCTTTTATCTGGTAGGAACAATAGACGAAGTAGTAGAAAAATCAAAGAAACTTTTAGGATGAGTATATATGGGAATTAAATGTACTTTGGTTACGCCTGAAAGGGAGTTGTTTACAGGAGAAGTAGATTATCTAAGCGCGCAGGGAATGGTTGGCGAATTTGGTGTCCTGCCTGGCCATACCCCGTTTATTACATTACTTAAAGCTGGCATTGCTTATGTAGAAACTGGAGATGAGATAAAAAGATTTGCTGTAGTTTCTGGCTTTTGTCAAGTATCAAGTGATTATGTTATTATTCTCGCTGACGAAGCTTATGCCGAAGGTGAGATAAATAGAGAGCAAGCAGAGGAAGAATACAAAAATGCGATCAGTGAATTGGATAAGTTAAAACCTGATGATCCAAAATACAATGAAATAACAAAAAGAGTGGATAGAGCGAAAGTTCTTATAGATATAGCGGAAAAAAGGTGAGTTCTATCATAAGTTTTTCCCATATAGGCTGGGTAGCGATATTAGTTCTTGTTGTTTTGGTTGTTCTATCTGTTTCATCATGGGCAATTATCTTTTATAAATGGATTTTGTTTAATCGTCTGACAAAAAAAAATAAGGTTTTTTTAAACCACATCTTTCGTAGGAAAGATTGGCGGCAGTTTTCGTATGATGTACCGGATAGCCTTCTATCTCAGATATTCAGTGTATTTGAGAATTCGGATTTGAAAGATATAGATGTTTTTGCTTCTCATAAACTTGATGAATTAGAAGGTGGTCTTTCTTTTGTAGCTTCTGTGGGATCTACGGCACCGTTTATTGGTTTGTTTGGTACTGTATGGGGAATAATGAGTGCATTTAGCAATATTGGGATAACAGAATCAGCAAGCATAGCAGTGGTTGCGCCTGGTATCTCGGAGGCGTTGTTCACTACAGCAGCCGGTTTATTTGCCGCTATTCCTGCGGTGATAGGATATAATATTCTTTCCCAT
>JAGMDW010000137.1 GCA_023128455.1 Desulfurellaceae bacterium | reverse complement strand
TTATAAACATTTTAAAACTCTTATCAAAATTCTTATATATCTTATCATCATATTTGTCATGGCAGATAACACAGGCAGAAGGTCTCCACATCCTTAACAGCTCTTGTTTATTTAAGGGACGAGCGTGCAGGCGAGAGGTAATCTGCAGAGGTTCTCCCTCTTCATTTATCATTTGGTCCAGAGCAACATCTCCCAGATGGGATTTTTTGACATCGTATAAAGGTTTAAAATTAAATGTATTGTTTTTAAAGTTAAAACTCAGTTCTCCTTCTCCAAACCCCAAAGTCTTAGGATAGGAATGACATTCTATGCAGGTATGTGATTTGTTTGTGGTATGAGGGTCAAATGCGGCGATACCTAAGTTAATTATATTTTTTTGTTCTAAATTATAATCTTTATCAAATACAGAAAGATAAGTTTGACAGCCCGGAGCGATGGGCATGATTTCACCATTCTCTCCCACACCTAACTGTGGATATGCAAATCTTAAATAAGAACGCAATTCCACCCATCTTCCCTCTTCTATCTTTTGGGTTAGCCAGTTTTTCTGCTTTAATCCTTTAAATAAAACCTCATGACAACCATAACACTGAGGTATCCATTTGCTATGACAAGCGGAACAAGAAAGGCTTTTATGATAAGATGCAGTATGGTAAGCATTTTCTTTTGTTAATTTAATTTCAATGGGTTTTCCATCTCTTTTCCTGTACAAGATTACTTTATCTTTTACCTTTTTCACATTATAAAGCAAGCTGCCTCTGGATGCTACTGCTACCATATCTCCTACTTTTAGTGGCACTTTCTCATTCAAGAAACTTAAGGTTAAGGGCAAAGTATCTCTTTCCACTTCTTGAAAATGAGGACTGTGACAATCTTTACATTGAATTTCCTCTTGCGCTTCCAGATGGTTTTTTCTATTTCCCCAGCCCATTGTTCCCTTCATAGTATGACAATCTATGCAGTCCATTTTTGCCTCACTCCAATGTACATCTGATGGTAAATGATAGAAAAATCTGCCTCCGGAAAGCCTGTTTGACGAAAGATGACCATTTTCATAGGGCGTGCCATATCCTTCACTCTCAAATTTACCAAAATAAGAAAGACCTATTCTATCTGAACGATTGTGGCACTTGGTGCAGTTTTCTGATGGAATACGAGTAGTGAGTAAAGGATGTTTTTTCTTATCATCATTTATTAGATGACAACTTGCACATCCTCCACCTCTGGTTCCAATCTCTCCCTTTCCTACCCCTAATTTTTTCCACAGATGACAGGAGGCACACATCTTATTGAAATGGTCTATAGCTATATTTTTCTTCTCATTTTTTAATGTATCTATATCTATTTCTTTGTTGGGAGAAGATGAAAAACCCCATTGATATAGAAGGGAGGAGATAATACCTCTGTTTGTTGCCATTAAGCTATTCTTTACATCTTCTATTAAACCTTTATGACAATCGCCGCAGGTCTTTTCACATACCGATAGATCGCTGGGATATTTTATTACACCTTTGCATGCTTCTTTTTTGTTCAATACATAGGGATTTCCTAAATGGCAGGTTGAACAACCCATAATGGATTTTGGATGAGACTTACTTACATCTCTTTCTTCTTTGTGACAGGAAATGCACATATCCGAACCCCTTACATAATGAGTGCGTTTTTTTTGAACGATAAATGCCAATAGGATCAAAATAACGATGATGATTGTTAGGATGTATTTTGCGTATTTCATGTCACTATTATAAAATAAATGCTGAGTAAACAATAGACAAAAACAGAAACAGAAAATATAAACCTAATAGGTTTTTCATCTTTCAATAAAGGCAGAGAAAAGAGTAAAAAGAAAAATACAAATGGCATAACTATGCCTGCCATAAATGGAGATAGAAATTCATAGGCTTCTTGAATGCCCCAGAAAAACCAGGGACCTTTCAACGCCTGGGCAGTTGAAAAAGGAGGGAAAGATGGAAATAAGGGAAAGAAAATCGCAACAAGTAGGCAAAGGACGCAAGAATAAAGTGTATATAAGGATTTGGAAAATATACGCTTCAGGTGAATAAAAGTGGAGAACAATAAAAAAAGAGGAATAATAAAACAGTGATAGAGAAAAGGGAGGTAGTACTTGTCCTGCGTATTGATAAAAAAGGGAATGATATACGAACCGAAAAAAGGAATAGAGAGAAGCGTATTTTTCATAATCAAAAGGGCACTTAGTCCCTCCAAATCTCCTTTTAAAATAAAGCCCGTAAACATGACAAATAAGGTAGCGGGAACGCTTAGGGTTACAATTAACCAGGTAAAGAACGAATGTTTTTTATAGTCAAAATATAGATGCCAAAATGTATGCAAAATAAGAAAAATAAGAAAAAATTCACTGCTCCAGTAGTGTAATCTTCTTAAGAACCAACCGAATGGCACAGCGTAGGTGATAAATTGTGTTGTCTTATATGGCATGTGATAATCGTAGTGGAAAGTGATTATAGTCCCGCTTAGGACGGAGATAACCATCATTGCCAAACATGTTTCTCCTAAAAACGCTCTTATTTCTTCTTTCTTTAGCATATCAAATCATATCAAAAAATTGTCATAGTTTCTATCTCCTCATATCTTTCTGTTATTACTAAATCAAATGACACACTTTTGATTTTAAAAAATTTTAAGTTAAATTGTAGGTAATTAAATTTTTTCTTGTTTTTTTTCTTGGAACAGCTATACTTCTAACAAGGTTTGTTTTTTTTGTAGATTTGTGGTTTTTTGGTAGAGGAGGTGTGTATGGAAATATCACGAAGAGGGTTTTTAAAAGGAGCAGCGATAGGCGTTGCCGCGTCCTACCCATTGTTCTTCAAGCAGAAGGCACACGCAGGCATACTCAGCAGTTTTGGTGTTCCGGAACCGGGTAAATATCCAGAGATAAAACCATTTAAGCCAAAAGTTACTCACAATTGGTGCGAGATGTGCTTTTGGGGCTGTGGTATAGATGTATTTACGGAAAACGGAAGAGTGAGGAAGATAGAGGGCAATCCTTATCATCCATACAACTACGGAAAAGTGTGTGCTCGCGGTAATGCTGGTGTTATGCTTCTGTACGATCCAGATAGGTTAAAAACTCCATTGAAAAGAGTAGGTGAAAGGGGTGAAGGCAAGTGGGAAAAGATTTCATGGGATGAAGCAATAAGCACCGTTGCTAAAGAAATGACGGCAATTAAGGGAAAGTACGGGGCAAAAGCTTTAGCCATAGTTCCTCATGGCACAGCCGGACATGCTGCTAAAAGATTGTTTGATGCGATGGGGGCAAAGAACAGTGCGGAGCCTTCTTATTCTTCCTGTAGGGCTTCTCGTTTGCTGGGTTGGTTTGGTACATATGGCAAAGATCTTTCTTCTCATGAGTATTATGATATAGCGAACAGTAAATATATTCTTCTTGTGGGTAGAAATATAGCTGAATCGGTGATGATGGGTGATGCTAAAAACCTGGGTATTGCCTTGTCTAAACATGCAAAGATTATTTATGTGGATCCAAGATTTACAAAAACGGCAGCGAAGGCAGATGAATGGCTGCCTATAAAGCCAGGTACAGATATGGCTTTTGTTTTAGCTTTGATAAATGTCATTATCAAAGATGCTCTATATAATGCAGATTTCATAGAAAATTACTGTTATGGTTTTTATGAATTAAGAGAACATATAGAAAAATATACCCCTGAATGGGCAGAAAAAGAAACAGATATACCGGCAACAACAATCAAGAAAATTGCCTGGGAATTAGCTCGCTATGCTCCTTCTTCTGTCGTTATCCCTGCAAGGAGAACATCCCGTTATGGTGATGATACACAGAATGCCAGAGCCATTGCGATATTAAATGCACTTTTGGGAAATTGGGAAATGCCAGGGGGATATTATCATACTACAAAGATTAAAGCTCCCAAAGCACCGTTACCAAAACCGCCCAAGATAAGGAATTTTCAGCGAGCCGATAACTGCGGTAAGGGTTCAGATTTCCCTCTTGCTCCTGCATCATTTGGAAGAACGAATGGTTTAGTTAAAGCGATAGCAGAGCAAAAACCTTATCCTATTAAAAGTTTGTTTGTCTGTGGTGCAAATCCAGTTATGAATGTGGCCAAACCAGGAGAAACGCTGAAAAAAGCTATTGAAAATTTAGATTTTATTGTGACTGTTGATGTATATCCTACAGAAATGTGTCTTTATTCTGATATTATATTACCTGCGTCCACCTATCTGGAAAAATACGGTGATTTAAAAGCAGGTGGTGCTATTCAGCCGTTTATTGCTTATAGAGAGCCAGCGGTGAAACCTTTGTACGATACCAAAGGTGAATGGGAAATCTGCAGAATGATTGCCAAAAAAATGGGTTTAGAAGAATATTTCCCTATGAGTATGAAGGAAATTGTAGAATACAAGATATCTAAACTTTCCTTAGAAGAGCAAAAGGAGTTGAAAAAAAATGGTGTAATCGTAAAAGAAGGTGACCCATATAGAAGAGCGCAGGGAAAGAAAATACGGTTTTCTACACCAACCGGCAAAGTTGAGTTGTATTCTACATTGTTTAAAAAACATGGTTATGATCCTTTACCCGTTTACAGCAGACCAGCATCTCCACCCGAGGGTTCATATAGGTTTTTGTTTGGACGGGTGTCGGTACATACTCACGCCCGCACCGAAAACAATTCCTGGTTACATGAAACTTATCCTGTAAATAAGCTATGGATAAATAAAGATGAAGCAGGTATGCTGGGCATTAAAAACGGAGATAAAGTAGTGCTTGTGCAGGGAAACAAAAAATCTCCATCCATAGAGACTTATGTTACTTCTCGTATAAGAAAAAATTGTGTATTTATTGCTCATGGGTTCGGTGGATTTTCACCATTTTTGACCCTTTGTTATGAAAAAGGTGTATTAGATGGGGAATTTGCTTCTGAAGCGGTTGACCCCATAAGTGGTGCCTATGCTTATCATAAAGACAGCTTTGTAAAAATAAAGAAGGCATGAGGAGGGCAAATGAAAGAAAAAGATTATGTAATGGTTCTTGTTCCCGGCAGTTGTATAGATTGTAAAGCGTGCACCGTTGCCTGTAAGGCTCAAAATAAGGTGCCATTGGGGGAAGAGTGTTTTAGAACAGAAATTTTGGAAGGAGAGAAAATAGAAAGCGGACAAGTTAGAGGTATAAATTTTATGCCACTTTTGTGTTTCCACTGTGAAAATGCGGCCTGTATTACCGTTTGTCCTACCTCAGCAAGTTATCATAATGAAGATGGTATGGTTCTCGTTGATCCGGATAGATGTATTGGTTGCCGAATGTGTATGCTTGCCTGTCCTTACAATGCAAGATACTACAATGAACATGAGGGTGTAGTAGATAAATGCACATTTTGTGTGGAACGTTTGAAGGCAGACATGAAGCCGGCTTGCGCATCTACCTGTCCAACAGAAGCCAGGGTATTCGGGGATTTAAATGATAAAAATAGTGAGGTATATAAGCTCTTACATCAGAAGGCAAAAAAGGTATGGCAACCAAAGGCAAATATGTTAGGTGTAAAACCACGGGTATATTATGTGGAAGTATAAGGAGGACAAATGATGAAAAAATCATTGATTGTTGTCGCTATTGCAGTTTTTCTCTTTATGTTTATGCTTTCCTTAAATCAGGCATTTGCTGTTCAACCCTACACTTTTAGTAAAGCAGCATGTGCAGAATACATTACAAAGGGGAAAAAGGCTGTGTCTGAAGGAGACATGGAAATGGCAAGAAATTATTTCAAAAAGGCTATTCAAGAAAATCCTTGGAATGATGTAGCATGGGAGAATTACGATAAGATAATTTCGGGTGGAAAAATAAAAGTAAAACCTAAGAAAAAAGCCAAACCAGAGATTGCACCCAAGGAAATGGAAGAGGTAGAATTTGAAGGATGTTAAACAAAAAATTATTTTTATAGGAGGTTTTTATGCGTAGGTATCTGAAATCTGTGTTGCTGGCCTGGTTGGCAGTGGTATTTGTTGCATCTTTGAGTTATGCTTGGCCAAATAAAGGAGACTTGGTTAAAATAGCGCAGGAATACATTGTACAGGTCACACCCGAGCAGTTAAATGCAGAGATTTCTAAGGCAAAAGCAGGAGAGCTTGTGATCTTAGATGTGAGAGAACCATCAGAATACAAAGCAGGACATATTCCTTATGCCAAGAGTTTGCCCCGAGGACTTATGGAATTCAAGATTGCGAAACTCGTACCGGATAAGGCTACGCCTATCGTTATTTATTGTAAGTCGGGCGGAAGAGGTTCCTTGGCTA
>JAGMDW010000136.1 GCA_023128455.1 Desulfurellaceae bacterium | reverse complement strand
CGGAATCTGGATTCCCGCATTCGCCTGCCTGTGCAGGCACGGCAGACAGGCGGGAATGACACAGGAAAAGGTAAACCCGAGGCTAAAAATATCTTAATCCAGAGGCTGAAATTATCTATTGAAAATGAATTGACAACAGCGGCAACAATATTCACAATGGATATATAATAATTTGTAGATAAACAGTATGAAAAAGATTAAAAATATACCAAAATTTGATAGACCACGAGAGAAGTTGCAGAAAAAGGATGTTAAAGCACTTTCTAATCTTGAATTGTTGGCTGTTTTGTTAGGCAGTGGGGTAAAGGGCAAAGATGTATTTGAAGTAGCAAAAGATATATTAAAATTAGTTGAGAAAGACTTCGAAAATTTGACTCTAAATAAATTAAAAAGCGTTGAGGGAATTGGACTTGCCAAGGCATCTCAGATAATTGCTGCTATTGAGTTTAGCAAAAGGTTTTTATTAACAGAAGGCATAAAAATCAGGCAGGCTGAAGATATTGTAAAATTGGCTGAAGAATTGAAAAACAAAAAACAGGAATATTTTTTAACTTTCACCTTGGATGGCGCCAATAATTTAATACAGAAAAGAACGGTATTCATAGGAACATTAAATCAGAGCCTGGTTCATCCGAGAGAAGTATTTGCCGATGCCATAACAGACAGAGCAGCAGGAATAATCTTTGTTCATAATCATCCATCAGGCAATGTTGAACCCAGTAAAGAGGATATTTCAATAACCAAAAAATTAATAGAAGCAGGCAAAATAATAGGCATTAATGTGATTGACCACATCATTGTTGGTAAAAGTGAATTTTATAGTTTTAAGGAAAGGGGGTTACTGTAAAATGATAAAGATTGAATTTACAAAAGCACAATATGAGAATTTAATTAAGCTGGTGTATTTGGGTAATTTGCGAAACATGGCATTGAAAATTTGGAGATTAAAAAATAAAATTGAGCTTAAAATGACATCAACAAAAGCGCCGCAATATCACTTGTAGTTTCCTTTACTTTTTCTCACACATCCAATCTTATAAAGAGCAAAAATCTCTTTTAGCTCCTTCTCTGTCGGCTCTACAAGTCTGTCATAATCTTTCGCTACTCCAAACCCATCTTCAGTTTTGTAAATAGCTTCGCCATTTTTTAGATACCCTATTTTTACCGGCAATACTTTTAACATTATGAATTTTTACTATTTTCTCTATTTATAGATTTATTCTTATCTTTTATCTCAAGATATGGGAAAATACTTTCAGGGAGGTTTAAACGATGACAAATATAGCGAGCAATACGATGGGATTCTCGCTGCAAACTTATAACTTTATGAAGATGTTGTCTTTTAACATTGAGTTCCTGACAGAGGTCTTTGATGAAGATTCCTCTTTCAGCAAGTTTTTCTTTAATAAGGGGATATGTTTTGGTATAATTCCGTGTAGCGGGATACTTCATATAGGAGAGTGTAGTAAAAATATTTGACTTTGTCAAGAGGAGATGAAAATTTTTTTACCCCAATGACAGGAAACAAAAAAGATATGGGACAGCGATTAAATATAGCAAGGAAAAGGCTGAATTTAAGCCAAAATGCATTTGGTAAAATGCTCGGGATTACCAAGCAAACAATTATCAATTACGAAAAAGGTAGAATTACTTTACCTAAAACTTTTATTCTTTCTCTCAAGGAATTATTTAGTGTAAACCCTAATTGGCTGGAAAAAGGCGAGGGTGAAATGTTTATACAACCCGACACAATAAGAGAAAAACCGGCTCATTATATCGCATCACCCACACTAAAAAAAATTGTCATAATGCTTGAAGGCATGACCCCTGACGAACAAAAAGAGATCTTAAAATATCTCAAAGAAAGGAAACTTATAAAAGACCTCTTGAAAGAGCGTGCGAAGAAAAAAGATTTACAAAAATAAATAATTGAAGCTTCTAACTATAACTTAACGAAGGTCATGCTGGTTAAATTGAGGATATTTTTTTCGTCATAGTTGCATCCCAGAGTTCAAAAACATGGGTTGTTTCATCTTTTTTACCGTAAACCACAGCAAAAGTAAGATGCTGCACGGGAGAGAAAGAATTTTTGTCATATGTTATGTGAAAGAGCCTGCGCCAGGTGCCTGTATTTATATAAATTTTACCTTTTGCAAGAGGCGAAAGTTTTCTTTTGTGGGTGTGCCCCATAACTATAATATTTGCCCCATTTTGCGCTAATTTATAAGCCTCAACCTCGTATCTGTCCTTTTTGTCCTTGTCTTTATCTCCAGAAGCAAATATCAATTTGTCCATTAATTTATCAAAAGAAAAAAGCTTTTTTGCTATCAAGTTTCCGAAGGGAGTAAAACCGAAGAAAGATATCAATTTATTTATTATCCATAATTTTTTATCATGTATTTTGAGCCATCTTCTTAAAAAATCATTTTTTCTTAATTTTTTTAAGAGTTCAAACACAAAATTCTTCAATATTTTTCTTAGTCTTTTGTCCAGTTTCTCGTCACCTGTTTTTAATGCTCTGGCAATCCAGGGAAGCGCAGCAGATGCAGGTCTTATATCGTCTATGCCTCCGAATCCATCTTTTATCTTTTTTAGTTGGGCATCTGATAGTCCTTTTACATTTTTCTCTTTAATTCTTTTGAGAAACCATGTAGGGAAAATCGTTGTTATTGATGAAATAAAGTCTCCTATAGGAGGCAAACCCTTGTTTTCTCTGTTCACCATATCAAACTCATGGCCATGACAGGCTAATGTGAGATAATCCTCAAAAAAATAAGGCTCAAAAATAAATTTATCTACAGAAAGAACATCTTTTACAATTTTTTGAAGAGAGGGAAAAACAGCCAGCATTCGGTCATGATTTCCCACAAAGTAAAGAGTTTCTACTGAGTAGTCTTTGGAAAGTTCTTCCTTTACTTTTTTTAATTCTTCAACAAAACTTCTTGATGCATTATCTTTTAAAATATTGTTTAGAATATATTTAACTTCTGATTCTAATTTGGAAAAATCTTTGGGATTCCATGGCGTTACTTCCTTCTCTTCCCCTACATCTACCCACCAATGAGAGGTGCGGATAAAATCAAATATATCTCCCAACAGAACAATCTTTATCTCTTTAATTCTTTGATAGTCTGTATTTCTTCTGTTAAGGAGCGCTTTTAGATTTTCCAGAAATACCCGCACCGATCTTCCTGAAAGATAGGAATGCGCCCCAAAGTCTGCAAAACGATGAGTAAGGTGAGAATCGCTTAAAAAGACGAGCATTTCCTTATCTCCTTATTGTAATATTTATCTCATATTAAAGAAAGATAAGGTGAGCATTTTTCCATTTCCATATCGTAACTTACCCATTCGCCCAG
>JAGMDW010000135.1 GCA_023128455.1 Desulfurellaceae bacterium | reverse complement strand
AGGATTCTCAATAGGAGGTAATTATGTATGATTACGGATTGTTCATTGGAGGCAAGTGGATAGAGAGAGAAAGAAAAATAGAGGTAAGAAATCCTTACAATGATGAATTGGTAGGATATGTAACTCAAGCAGAAGAAGATGATGTAGACAAAGCGGTAGATGTGGCAGAGGAAGCATTCAAAACCTGTAGTTTTCCTGCATACAGAAGGGCAAATATTCTTTCTAAAACGGCGGATCTAATGGAAGAAGACCTGCAGGAGATTGCCTGTCTCATTACATTAGAGTCGGGAAAAGCCATTAAGTATTCCATTGGTGAGGTGAAAAGGGGCATAGAGACTCTTCGTTTTGCTGCGGTTGAGGCATTGAAGTTGCATGGAGAAACAATACCCATGGATGCTTCTCAGAGTGGAGAGAACCATATTGGATTTTATATGCGTATGCCCATTGGTATAATAGCAGCTATCACCCCCTGGAATTTTCCATTAAATCTTGTTCTTCATAAGGTTGCACCGGCTATTGCCGCTGGAAATAGTGTGATTTTAAAACCAGCTACTGCAACACCGCTCACAGCAGCAAAATTAGCAGAAATAATGAAAAAAGCAGGTCTGCCTGATGGTATGTTTAATGTGATATATGGTTCGGGTTCAACCATAGGAAAAAAACTTATAAAAAATGAAAAGTTAGCCATGCTTACCTTTACCGGTAGCCTACAGGTAGGTTCTTATTTAAAAGAAGAGACAAAGGCAAAGAGACTCACGCTTGAGCTGGGTTCTAACTCGGCATTAATTGTGGACAGGTCTGCAAATATAGAAAAGGTTGTCCCCAAATGTATAGTTGGTTCTTTTGCCAACGCAGGCCAAGTATGTATATCTATTCAGAGAATATATATGCATGAAGATATTTTTGATGAGTTTCTCGACAGCTTTAAACAAGCGGTATCTAAGGTAAAGGTGGGTAATCCTATAGATGAAGATACGGAATACGGACCTTTGATTGATGATGCAGCTTGTATAAGAATAGAAGAATGGATAAATGAGGCGGTGCAAGAAGGAGCAAAAATAGAGGCGGGTGGAAAATTCATAGGCAAAAAACTTCTTAATCCCACTGTTATCACCAATACCAAACCCGAGATGAGAGTTATCTGTGAAGAATTGTTTGCTCCTGTGGTATGTGTCATACCATTTTCTGATTTTGATGAGGCAATAGATATGGCAAATAACTCTATCTATGGATTGAATGCTGGTGTATATACAAATGATTTGCAGAATGCCTGGAAGGCGGCCTTAAAATTAGAAGCAGGTGGAATTATCATCAACGATTATCCTACATTCCGTGTGGATCAGATGCCTTACGGGGGTGTGAAATCCTCGGGCGTGGGCAGAGAAGGTTTGTCTTTTGCCACTGAAGAGATGACGGAGATTAAGTTTATTACATTTAATTTAGGATGATTGAGAAAAAAAATATTGTTATTGGGGTGACTGGTGGCGTCGCTATATACAAGGCGTTGGAGGTCATAAGTGTGCTGAAGAAAAGGGATGTTCATATAAGAGTGGTGCAGACAGAAGATTCTACCAAGTTTATTCCTCCTCTCTTGTTTGAGTGTTTGACCAATTCACCTGTATTCAGCGATATATTCAAGAGTGATTTTATTTCTTCCTCTCCTGTTCCAACCAGCGCTGCTCATATAAACTGGGCAAGCTGGGCAGATGCATTGGTTGTTATGCCTGCCACTGCCAATATCATTGCCAAGATTGCTCACGGAATAGCAGATGACCCTGTGTCGCTTTTGGCTTTAGCTACAAAAGCAAAAAAGCTCTGTGTGCCAGCCATGCACAGTGCTATGTATGAAAATTCTGCAACTCAAGAAAATATAAAAAAATTGACTGAAAGAGGTTGGAAAGTTTTGGAGCCTGTAAAAGGAAAGCTCGCCTGCGGTAGTTATGGCAAGGGACATATAACAGAAGAAAATATCATCGTAGATGCGATAGAGGATCTATTTTGTGAGAAGTTGTTTTCAGGATGGAAGATAATAATTACCGCTGGTCCTACCAGAGAATATATAGATCCAGTAAGGTTTATCTCCAATCCATCTTCAGGGATGATGGGTTTTTCTCTTGCCAATATAGCGGCAAAGATGGGAGGAGATGTCACCCTTATTTCAGGATGCAGTCACCTTTCTCCACCTTATAATATAAAGAATTTTATTGAGGTAGAAAATACAGAACAGATGAAAGATAAAGTAACAAAAGAACTAAAAGATAAAAAGACACTTCTCCTTATGGCTGCCGCCGTTTCCAATTTTAAAGCTGAAAAAAGATTTTCTCAAAAGATAAAGAAGAAGGAAAAGATGACATTGGAGCTTGTGCAGACGGAAGATATATTGAAAACTGTACATGAAATTGTGGAGACGAAGAAACTGCCCGTAAAAATTGTGGGTTTTGCTGCGGAGACAGAAAATATAGAGCAAAATGCCATGCAAAAGATTGAGGAGAAAGGATTGTGGGCTTGTGTGGCGAATGATGTTTCCAGAAAGGATATTGGTTTTTCTTCACTTTACAATGAGGTGGATATAATATTTAAAGATGGGAGAAAAATACATATTAAAAAGGATATAAAAGAGAAGGCAGCTTACAATATTTTAAAAGAGATAAAAGATGCAATTAAAGATTAAGAAGAGAGAAGACATAAAAGATTTATTAAATATCTCTTCTCAAAGAGAAGATGAAAGTATAAGAGAATCTGTGAGAAAGATTATCAGTGAAATAAAGCAAAGAAGGGATGAAGCATTATTTTATTATACAGAAAAATTTGATAATTTTACGGCAAACAAAAAAAACATAAAAGTTACTGAAGAGGAAATTCTTCAAGGGCAAACAGTAGAAGAAGATGTAAAAGAAGCATTGAAAGTTGCCTCTAAAAGAATAGAGAACTTCTGCAAAGACCAGCTGCAAAAATCATGGTTTTCTACAGAAGAAGGAATGATTTTAGGAGAAAATATAACCCCTATAGAAAGGGCAGGGATATATGCACCAGGAGGAAAAGCTACATATCCATCTACAGTTTTGATGACCGCCATCCCTGCAATTGTGGCAGGAGTAAAAGAGATTGCCTTGGCTACGCCAGCCTATAATGGGGAAATCAGTCCTTATATTTTGTTTGCAGCATCTTTGTGTAATATAACTGAAATCTATAAGATAGGCGGGGCTCAGGCTATTGCCGCTTTTGCCTATGGAACAGAAAGTGTTAAAAAAGTAGATTTAATTGCAGGTCCTGGTAATGTGTATGTAAACTACGCCAAGAAAGAGGTCTTTGGCGATGTAGGTATAGATGCCTTAGCCGGTCCTTCAGAGGTGCTCGTTATAGTAGATGAGACTACACCTGCTCAATATGCAGCCAGAGATATTGTTGCCCAATTAGAGCATGACGAAGATGCAAAGGCTTTTGTTGTTAGTTTGGATGAAAAAAAACTAAGAGAGATAGAAGATATTGTTCAGAAATTTATACAAAAAGAGGAAAGAAGAGATATTTTAGAAAAATCTTGTAAAAATGCGTTATTTGTCCATACCAATGAAGAAAATCTCAAATCTGTAATAAATACCATCGCCTGTGAACATGTGGAGATTATGACCGAGAAGCCGTTTTCAATCTATCCCCAGATAGAAAATGCCGGTGCAATATTCATAGGTAACTGGTCGCCTGCGGTTTTGGGTGATTACATCGCAGGACCAAATCACACCTTACCCACACAAACCTGCGCTCGTTTTTTATCTCCCTTATCTCCGCAAACATTTATGAAAAAGAGCAGCGTCATTTACTTTACAAAACAGGCATTTAAGGAAAAAGCACCTTTTGCTGTAAAGATTGCAGAGATAGAAAAGTTGTTTGCCCACAAGAATGCATTGCAGGAAAGATTGGATGATATTGAGAAAGGCACATCTTGAAGATAGCCTGCAGATAAAAGAAATCATTGATACATTTGCCGAAGAAAAAAAGGTACTTGCACGCTCACAAGATGACATAGAGGAGAGGATCAGAGAATTTGTAGTGGCGGAGGAGAAAGAGATTGTCGGCGTAATTGCATTGCGTGTATATTCTCACAGGCTGGCAGAGATAAGAAGTCTTTGTGTAAAGAAGGAATATCGTGGAAAATCTATTGGCGAAAAGCTCGTTTTATTTGACATAGAAGAGGCAAGGAATTTAGGTATAAATAAGGTATTTGCCTTGACGATGGAGGTTTCATTTTTCCTTCATTTGGGTTTTAAAAAAATAGAAAAAAGCGAATTACCGGATAAAAAGATATGGAAAGATTGTATCCACTGCCCATTTTTCCCCAACTGCCCGGAAGAGGCGGTGATATATTGTATTGACGGGAAAGCATTTTAGTTTTACAAACATACTTCGATTGTGTTTTGTTGATTAAATAAAATTAAAAGGAGGAGCTTAACTATGAAGAAAACCGACGACCTTTTGATAGGTCAAAAGGGTATTGTGCAGCAATTCACTGAAGAACAACAATCGGTGCTGGAGGCAATGGACAAATGGGTTGAGGCTGTCACCACCACTAATCCAGGTACTGTGGCGAACTTGTACGCTAAAGAAGCTGTTTTTTGGGGCACTGTATCGCCTTTCTTGCGGACAACTCCTAAAGGAGTAAAAGATTATTTTGAGCATTTTATGCGATTGGAACATCTAAATGCAATCTACTACAATCCGATGGTGAGAGTGTATGGTGATATAGCCATAAATTCTGGTTATTACACATTTTTTCACGAGATAGATGGTAAAATGATGAATATATCAGCTCGATATACTTTTGTTTATCGGAAGAACCAGAATGGTAAGTGGATGATTATTGATCATCATTCTTCTGCTGTTCCTCAAAATGGATAGTATGATTATAGCCTAATAATAGGGGTCAAGCTGACCCCTATTCCGCTTAAATTCTTTTTTTGCTTCAAGATTAAGATATTTTTTGCCACAGGATTACTATGATTCACCCCGTCCTGTGTAATATCCTAACGAAGAAACTCTATCTTGGAGTATTACACGGGACAGGGTAAACGGATTAAGATGAATATAAATAAAGATAAATAATTTTATTTCTTTGTTTTACTTCGTAACTCTTCTTGCAAAATCCGTCCAATCTTGAGGCTAAAATTCTTTCCAGATTCCGC
>JAGMDW010000134.1 GCA_023128455.1 Desulfurellaceae bacterium | reverse complement strand
AAAAACCTCCAATTTTTCTGGAGGTTTTTACGGCTCAAATCTACGATTTGTGTCATGTATCCCTCCTAAAAATAAGTAACTTGAATTTTTTCCGCCAAACCTTTGCCGATAGTTATTAATTGTTTTCCTATCTTTGCAACAACATAGTTTCCTTTGACTGGAGCAGGAGCAGAGCTTTCTCTCCTTACCAGTGTTATTGTTTTCCCTTGCATAACATTTTTAAGTTTTTCCGTGAATTTAGTTCCACTAAATATTCTACTTATTTTTCCACTGTTTCCTTCCTTAAGACTGTTAACTTGAATAGTTTCATTCTCATATTCTGCTAAGAACTTAGATGCTTGACCTTCTCCCAACTTTATCTCATTGTCATCTATATCAAACACCAAAGTATCATCAGGAAGATGTCCCAAGAACTCAATTTCCTTTTCTTCTTCAATACCAATTTGAGAGAACCAATCCTTCAAAAATTTTCCACACTCAACCCGATTGATTATTCCTTTTTCTCCTTTTTCCAATTCTAAAACAGGCAAAATACTATTATCCTTTTCTATGTATATTTTATCTGCCCATCCCAAACCTAAAACTACATCCTTTCCTCCAATCTTTACGGAAATAGGTCCTGTTTTCACACGCGAAGGCTCAGTGGTCACCACTGTAAGTCCTACACCCTCTTCAATTCCCAAATCCTTTAAGTAATTTTTAGCCTCAGAGCCAGCTTCTATTTTTTCTACTGTTACTTTAGTCTCTGGCTCAACTTCAGTCAACCTCACCTTTTATCCTCCTTATTTTATTAGGTGAAGCTAATTATATGAAACTAATCTATCCTGTCAAGCTTTTTTTACGCTTAAATTGAACTGTTTTTTAGAATACGGTAAAACCAAAACCTTATCCGTAAAATTTGAAACTTCTTTCATATTATGGGTAACATAAACCACCGTTGATCTATTAGCACTTAAAATCTTATCAAGTAAAGATAGAATTTCATCTCTGGCTTTGAAATCTAAACCAGAAAGGGGTTCGTCTAACAGTAAAATCTGTGGTTCTATCGCCAAAGCCCTGGCTAACGCCACTTTCTGTTTCATCCCTCCACTTAAACTATTAGGGTAATGATTTTCAAAACCTTTTAATCCTATTTTCTCAAGCCATTCCATAGCTTTTTTTCTATCTGATAAGACAAGATTTATATTTTCAACCGCAGTTTTCCACGGTAAAAGTCGCGGCTCCTGGAAAACATAGCCTACAGTTCCCTTAACTTCGACAGATCCTCCGTCGGCTTTTAAAATACCTGCGATCATCTTTAATATTGTTGTCTTTCCAATACCGGTTGGTCCAAATATTAAAATCCTTTCTCCTTTTTTTATCTCAAAATTAAGATCATCTAAAACTTTTAATTTCCCAAAAGACTTTGAAACATGTGAAATCCTTATTGTCACATCATCCACTTTTCCACCTTAAGAGCCTTTTCTCCACAGGATTTAATATAATCAGTTCCATAAAAGCAGCTAAGATTAAAGAAATAATAGCCCAGGCAAAGACTTCACCTTTTTCTAAATATGTCCATGACAGGTACAATGCATTTCCTACACCTTTTGAAGCCGATATAAATTCAGCCATTATCGCTATTCTTACCCCCATAGTAAAGGCATACATCAAAGCCGAGATTATAGAATAACTAATGGCAGGAATATACACATCCATAAACAGCTTTTTCTTTGATACCTTAAATATCCTGCACATCTCCATTGTTTCTTTATCTATGGACCTAACCCCTTCCATTATGCTCACATACATAAGTGGAGTTATAATTACAACAATTGTAAATATTACAGGAAATCCCCCCAATCCGAATACCAACACTCCTATGATTATGATTATGATATCTGGCGTGGTCATCGTAACCCATCTTAAAGGTTCTAAAATGTTCTTTATCCTGTTGTTTATACCTGCCAAGATTCCCAACAACAAACCGAAAAAGCTACTTATCAAAATTCCTATTATGATTCTTTTTAATGTAACAAGGATATTAAACCAAACTTCTTCTATTAACACAAAACCCATTAAAGTCTTTATCGCCAGAAAAGGAGAGGGAATTGAAAAATGAAACAACACAGACAAAATCTGCCATACAACAAAAATCAATATTATTCCAAAGATCTTATAAAGATTAAAATTCATAGAAACTATTCGTTTTTACGGCAATTTGTAAAATTGTCATATAGCTTTTTATCCGGTAATTTTCCTCCTATAGTTTTCGGTGAAAAATTTAAAATAATGTTAAAAAAATAATTTAAATTTTCTTCAACATCTTTTGCAGGAACATACTTTATTCTGGAATACTTCATGGATAGTGCTATAGGTTTAATTTTATAAAACTTTCCCATCTTCTTTTCTGTAAGATTGCCTGCTTGTTCAGGATTTTCATTCACAAATTCTATTGCCTTCTTGTATCCCTCCATAAATTCTTTAATAATTTCATTACTCTTTTCTCCTATGACTATAAGGCCGGCTTGAGGAAGTTCATGTTTTGTTACCTTTTCATATTCTTTTGTTATATCTATAACCCTTTTTATCTTTCCTTTGCCCTTGGATACTGCTATTGAGGCAAAAGGTTCCGGAAGAACGGCAAAATCTATCTTATCAGATAAAAGCAGATTGGAAACCATCACCGGGCTCTTACAACCATACTCAATTTTTACATCTTTTACACTTAATCCGTTCTTTTTTGCTAAATATTTGAATATTGCATCTAATAAATTCCCTTGACGAGGCACTATAATCTTTTTACCTCTTAAATCTTTAAAAGAAGATACTTCTTTTTTACTCAAAACCTGAAAATCCCCCCAATAAGAAACAACAATAAGTTTTACATTTGCTCCCTTATTGTAGAAATTTGCAGCCGTTGTAGAGGGAACAGCCATGAAATCCACTTTTTCCGAGGCTATCATAAGCTTTATCATATCAGCTTTAATAGGTTTGACTTCAACCTTAAAATCCAACTTTCCCTGTTGTGATAAATGTTCCATATAAATCAAGGGAACAATTCTCTCGCAGGGAGGTGAGGCAACTTTTATAACCGGTTTTGCAAGCGCTAATGAGTTAAACAAAAAAACCAAAAATAAAGCTAAAAATAATTTTAAGGCAATTCGTAGAGTTGTCATAACACCTCTTAATTTTATTTATATTTACTTATCTTGTTAGATAAAACTAACTGTATAAGACTAAAATTACCCTGTCAAGCGTTAAATTATTTTTATCTAAAAACGGCGATTATTTTAAAATAAAATGCACAATATATAATTAAAACTAACCATGAATTATGTTTCCACCCTATTCCGACCTTCTTCTTTGGCTTTATGCAAAGCCTTGTCAGCTCTGGAGATAAAAGATTGTTGGTCCTCATCTGGCTCATAGCCAACCACTCCTTGACTCACAGTTATCTTAAGTATATTGCCTTTCGAATCCTTTATTTCGCTCTCTTCGATGCACTTTCGAATCCGCTCAGCTACTTTTAAGGCTGAAGATAAAGTAGTATCTGGTGAAATAATAATAAACTCTTCTCCACCGATACATCCTATAAAGTCTACTTCACGAGCATTATCTCTAATTAGAGTTGCAACTTTTCTTATTATTTTATCTCCTATAAGGTATCCATGCTCATCGTTTATTTTTTTAAGATGGTCAAGGTTCAGCATAATCAAAGCCAGTTCCCTTTTATAGCGTTTAACTCGCCTTACCTCCTCTTCCAGTTTTTGGAAAATCGCATACTTGCTTTTTACACCAGTAAGTGGATCAAAGTATACCAATTGCTCTAATTCTTCTAAATTAGCTTCTCTTTGTTGTAGCTCTTTCCACTCTTCTATCGCTTTCCTGATAATTTCCAGCAATCCCTCCTTTGTAAGACCATCTCTTGAAATATAATCAACAGCACCATCTTTAAGAAATTGAACCACTGCTTCTTCATTATTAGATTCAGTAATCATAACTACCGGCACCATTTTCTTCTTAATAATTTCCCTTAACCATTCCATCCCTAACTTTTCTGGCATTAGAATATCCATGAGAATTAAGTTAATGCTTTTTCCATCAAGGGCTTCTTGAATTTTCTCTTTTTCATCGATTTGCAATAATACAAATTCCTCTTCTTGCAGATAAGTTTCAATTAACTTATAATTTTCCAAATTATTACATAGAAGAATCTTAATAGGCGATTTTTTAAATTCTCTCATCGTTATTCCCCCTCAGCGGAAATTTAATCTTTTCTCACTCAGTCAAAAAGCAAAATGCATACATGTATATAAAAGCATCACACTGCTTTTGTCAATGAGTTTTAAGGAGCTAATATCATTTACTTAAAACACACATCAATACTACCAATTTGAAAAACCAGCCAACCCAGATAACTGTGGTTTGACATCATTCCACTAATATGCCAACATAGTGTAGTTATGTTGGCAAAGATAATTGTAATAGGAGAAGATAGAGAAATAAAGGAGCTTGATTTGAAACTTTCCCAAAGTGGTTTTGATTCTTCTCTTATTTGTCAAGACAATTCTGCGAAGCCAGAATTGCTTGCGAATGCCAGAGACATTCGTCAAGACAAAATAACACCCGATTTTATCTCTTCAAAATCACCCGATATTTTCCTGGTGGATATTGGTTTTGAGAAAATGCTGCAATTTGTCGAGAAACTCAAAAAAGATTATGATGTGCCTATTCTTGCCATTGTTTCAAAAGAAATGGTACAATCCCTGAACATCACAAAAATAGACGATTTCATTTTAAAACCCCCCAATTTTCTGGAAATGATACTGAGAATCAAACAGATCTTATGGCGGACGAAAAATATAAGCGATGAAGGAATAATTAAATGCAATGACCTGTTTATAGATTTGACTAAATATGAGGTTTTACTGAAAGGAAAGCGCATTTTTTTGACCTTTAAGGAGTTTGAAGTGCTTAAAGTTCTCATAATGAACAAGGGCAGGGTTTTCACACGAGAAGGATTGCTCAATGAAATTTGGGGTTATGACTACTTTGGCACTGATAGAACGGTGGATGTTTGTATCAGAAGACTGAGAGCCAAAATTGAGGATAAGGATCATTCCTTCATTGAAACAGTAAGAAATGTAGGCTATAAGTTCAAAGGTTGTAAATAGAAAATTAAATAGTGTTTCTGTTGTTTGTCAAAAAAATGAAAACATTTGTTTGCAACTATCTTTGATAGTTGTCAAAAAAATCTCCAAGAAAGTCTTAACAAAAATGCTTAAAATACAATATAAAACTCTATATTATGATGTAATATAGATATCGTAGTAAATGTTTTTCTTTCTGCTCAATACTGAGAAAAATGTTCTGTATCCCGTCAGGTAAAGACATAAGCATTTCTTGGTGGATGTTCCTTTAAAAGGGAAAGCCTTTTAGCGGCAGGTGCGGAATAAGAGGGCAAAATATATAATCTTTATCATGTCTTTAAAATCTGCACAAAAATAGCTGGGTGCATTTTGCACCCAATTTTGACGCTTTATAGTAGAAAGTGCTAATT
>JAGMDW010000133.1 GCA_023128455.1 Desulfurellaceae bacterium | reverse complement strand
TTTCCTCCTATAATGGTTTTTTGTCCAGCAAATCTATGATTTATTAGATAGTATGCAAAGTATAAAAACTGTCAATATATTATACCTTATATTCCATAAAATCTTTAGCCAACAAAACATTGGGAAATATAGATTGTGCTTGAGCAAGCAGCTCTTTCATTGAGTTATAACGTGAACTAAAGTGAGTTAGTATCAATTGTTTAACATTAGCTTTTTTGGCTACTTCACAGGCATTTTCTATGGTGGAGTGAAAACTCTTTTTAGCAAGTTTTTCATCTTGTTCAGTAAAGGTTGCCTCGTGTATCAATAGGTCTGCTGATTCAGCTAAAATTATGGAATTTTCACAATAAGCAGTGTCACTGCAATAGGCTATTTTTTTACCAGGGATAGGTTTGCTTAAAAAATCTTTTCCATGGAAAGTGCGGCCATCACTTAATTTAATAGTTTCACCTCTTTTTAGTGCTGCATATAATGGACCTTCTGGAACATTAAGCCTGTGTGCTTTTTCCACCAAAAAATGAACTGCACCTTTTCTTTGAATGGAATATCCATAACTTTTGATATTATGTTTAAGTGAAGCTTGCCTTACAATATAGTTTTCGTTTTCGCATACAATACTAAAAGAATCATGTGCAGAAAGTGTATGTATTTCAAGTTCATAAGGAATGTAGGTATGTGTTATCCTTTGAGCTTCTCTTATGAAAGAATTAATACCTTCCGGTCCGTATATCTCTACCTTGTTCTTCGCACCTTCCATCCCCCGTGTGGCTAATAGTCCAGGGAGACCAAAGGTATGATCTCCATGAAGATGAGAGATAAATATCTTTTCCAATTTGGGTAATTTTAAAGATGTTTTTCTAATTTGGTGCTGGGTGCCTTCTCCACAATCCAATAACCAGAACTTACCGCTCTCTATAAAACTAACGGCAACTGAAGAAACATTACGCTTTAAGGTGGGAATAGCTGAGCCTGTTCCAAGAAATAAGATTTTCAATTAACTTTGCCTCTTATCTGCTTCCTCAGCAAACAAGGAAGATGTAAGTCCGTCTATATTGCAGAAGTGAACCTCTATTACCGATGTTTCTTTCTTCAGAAAATCAACAGTGGTATTGAATATAATAGGCACAGCTTTTTCTTTGGGAAAACCAAATATGCCAGAGCTGATTGCAGGTAAGGATACAGATTTTAAATTATGCTCCGCTGCCACTTCTAATGCACTTCTTACTGCACTTTCCAATTTTTTCTCCTCATCCCCTTCGCCCCAGACAGGTCCAACGGTATGAATTACATATTTTGCTTTTAATTTTCCGCCTGTCGTGATTGCCGCTTTTCCTACAGGAACATAACCAATCTTGTTGCTTTCCTCCTGGATAATTCTGCCTCCTTTTCTTACTATTGCTCCTGCCACTCCGCCGCCATGCTGAAGCTGGGAATTTGCAGCATTGACGATGGCATCTACATTTTCCTCCGTCAAATCACCCTTAATAACTTTCAACATTTTATTGTCTATTTTAATTTCTCTTAAAATTTCCATTATTATCTCCCATTCAATCATTAAAGCTTACTCTT
>JAGMDW010000132.1 GCA_023128455.1 Desulfurellaceae bacterium | reverse complement strand
TTTTTTCACACGTTCATAGTACAATGACAAGTCTGCCTTGACAAGCATGAATTGCTTGAAAAAAAAATAGTCTCGTTGTAATCTAATGATTGGGAACTTAATAAAAATAAAGGAGATATGAAAAATGAAAGTAGCGATCAATGGATTTGGCAGGATAGGTCGAATGTTCTTTCGCGCATGTGCAGATTATGACGAGATAGATATAACAGCTACAAATGATATTACAGATGCTCATACCTTAGCTCATCTTTTGAAATATGATTCTACTTTTGGCATACTTCCTTACGATATTGAAGCAGGTGACAATTCTATTACAGTAAATGGTAAGGAGATTAAGATTTTAGCAGAGAAAAACCCTGCAAAACTGCCCTGGAAAGATATGGGCATAGATGTTGTCTTAGAGTCAACGGGATTGTTTACCAAATTGGAAGACTGCCGCAAGCATCTACAAGCTGGAGCAAAGAAGGTAGTTTTGAGTGCTCGATATAAAAATGAAGATAAAGATGCGGTAATGATCAATATGGGGATCAATGAGAAAGATTATGATCCTGAGAAACACAACATTATTTCCAATGCTTCCTGCACTACCAATAGCCTCACGCCGGTAATGAAGGTATTAGAAGAGAGTTTTGGTGTAGAAAAAGCATTGATGACTACTGTTCATTCTTACACCAGTGACCAAAGATTATTGGATGCTCCTCATAAGGACTTAAGAAGAGCTCGGTCAGCTGCGGTGTCTATTATTCCTACAACTACCAATGCTGCCGTAGCGGTAACCCAGGTTATTCCTGCCTTGAAGGGAAAGTTCGATGGGATGGCGATGCGCGTGCCCACTGTCAATGGGGCTATATCCGATATAATAGCAATTCTTAAAAAGAATGTTGCCGTGGAAGAGGTGAACAATGCTTTCAGGAAAGCTTCCGAAAATGAGATGAATGGAATATTGGGATACACCGAGGAACCAATAGTTTCTCGAGATATCGTTGGAAATAGCTGTTCTGCGGTTGTAGATGGTCTTTCCACCAGGGTAATGGGTGGGACTATGGTTAAGGTTCTTTCCTGGTATGATAACGAGTGGGCTTATTCCTGCAGGTTAAGAGACTTGGTGTTATGGGTAGGGAGGAAGTGAAAAGTATAAAAGACCTGGATATAGATGGTAAAAAAGTATTTATTCGCTGTGATTTTAATGTGCCTTTAGATAAAGATGGAAATATCAGCGACGAAAGGAGGATAAGAGAAACACTACCCACAATCAAGTATGCTTTGAGTAGGGGGGCAAAAATTATCCTGGCATCTCATCTTGGCAGACCAAAAAAAAGAGATTCCCAGTACTCATTATATCCGGTTGCCGAGAATTTATCCAAAGCTTTAAAGAAAAAGGTTTTGTTTGTTGATGATTGCGTAGGGGAAAGGGTAGAGAAAACAATTTCGTCCATGAAAAAGGGAGATGTTATCCTGTTAGAAAACCTGCGTTTCTACGATGGAGAGAGAAGAGACGATGAGGTGTTTGCCCGGCAGCTGAAGAGGTTATTTGATGTATATGTAAGTGATGCATTTGGCACCTCTCATAGAAGAAATGCATCGGTGCATGTTCTGCCTAAGATGTGCAAGGAAAAGGCAGCTGGTCTTCTGTTATTGAAAGAGATGGAATATTGGAGAAAAATATTGGAAAATCCTGCAAGACCCTTTGCCCTCATCCTGGGTGGTGTAAAAATATCTACAAAGTTGGGAGCATTGATAAATCTGTTAGATCATTTGGACAAGGTAATTATAGGTGGAGGAATGGCGTTTACTTTTCTCCATGCTATGGGTTTTTCTGCGGGTTCGTCTCTGTTTGATGAAGATTCTATAGAACAGGCAAAATTTGCTATTTCCCAGGCCAAAGATAAAAAGATAAAATTGTACCTACCTGTAGATTTTGTGGTAGCAGAGAGAATAGAAGAAGACGCAGTGACTAAAATAGTACCTTATCAAGAAATTCCTTGCAAGTGGTTTGCCGCGGACATCGGTCCTGCTTCTTGCAAGTTATTCAGTGAGGTATTGGAAGATACGGCTACTATTGTGTGGAATGGTCCTCTCGGTGTCTATGAGATAGATAAGTTTGCAAGGGGCACAAATTCTATTGCCCACGAGGTAGCATCAAGCCCTGCAATGAGCATCGTGGGCGGAGGGGATACGGATAGTGCTATAAAAAAAGCAAAAGAAAGCGATGGAATTACCTTCATTTCTACAGGAGGAGGGGCGAGTTTGCAGTTTTTAGAGAAAGGAACATTGCCTGGTATAGAGGCGTTAGAATGAAATATATTGTTGCTGGTAATTGGAAGATGCATTTTACATTTGAAGAGGCGGTGAATCTGGCATGTGAGTTGAAACAAAACTTGAATCAACAATCAAGGAAGGTTGATCTCTTTGTCTTTCCGCCGACTATCTTTCTAAAAGATGTTCAAGATGCTTTGTTTGGTTCGGTAATTCAGGCCGGCACTCAAAATATATACTTTCAGGATGAGGGTGCATATACGGGGGAGGTTTCACCTCTTATGTTAAAGAGTATAGGATGTTCTTTAACATTGGTTGGACATTCAGAGAGGAGAAATTATTTTAACGAAGATGATGCCATGTTGAGGAATAAATTATTGACTTGCAAGAGATGGGATATTTTACCCATACTTTGTATTGGAGAGAAATTGAAAGACAGAGAAAATGGCAAAACAGAAGATGTCTTAGCTTCTCAAATTACAAAAACTCTTGATAAAACAGAGATGGAAAGATTAATTATTGCTTATGAGCCAGTATGGGCGATAGGCACTGGAAAAATAGCTACTCCCCAGCAGGCTCAGGAATCGCACAGGTTTATAAAGAAATTAACAAAACGCATAACAGGAAAAGATATTCCTGTTTTATATGGAGGTAGTGTAAAAGCAGAAAATGCTAAAGATTTGGCAAAGGAAAAGGACATTGATGGTTTTCTCGTTGGAGGGGCAAGCTTACATAAAGAAAGCTTTGTTAAAATAGTAAATGAATTTATTCGAGTAAAGGATTTATAATGCTTTATATTTCAATTGTTGTTCAGGTTATACTGGCATTTGTCATCATCTTTCTTATCTTGTTACAGAAGGGAAGGGGGGCAGAGATGGGTGTTTCTTTTGGTGCAGGCGCGGCAGGGACGATGTTTGGCGCAAGAGGAGCTTTGCCATTCTTAACAAAGGTTACATGGGTTTTAGTATTTATATTTATGGCAAATTCCGTTAGCATCTCTCTTATTTTTTACAAAAGTAAAACAAAAACAATAATGGAAAAAACAAAAACAGAAAAGGCTGTGCCTCAGAAACCACAAAAACCGTTACCAGAGCTGCCTATAAAAACACCGTGAGAGTAGCGTTAATTCTGCTATTTTTGCTTTTTCCTTCTGTTTCGTTTTCTTCAACCGTTATTATGGGTTCTATTGGTGAGCCAAAGAGACTTATTCCTATGTTGTCCACAGATTCTGCATCCAGCGATATTTCCTCTTTGATATTCAACGGACTTTTGAAATACGATAAAAATCTAAATATTGTGGGAGATCTGGCGGAAAGCTTCAAGATAGAGGATGAGGGAAAAAGAATTAACTTTTATTTAAGAAAGAATATTCTATGGCAGGATGGTGTGGAATTTACGGCTCGTGATGTCTTCTTTACCTATAAAAAACTCACCGATGGTACAGTGGCTACACCATATAGTGGCGATTTCCTTTTGATAAAGGATGTGAAGATACTAAATAAATATATCATCTCTGTGGAATATAAAGTTCCTTTTGCTCCTGCCCTGCCTTCTTGGATGATGGGCATTATTCCTGAACATATCTTAAAAGGGAAAGATTTAAATACAGATATATTCAATAGACATCCCATAGGCACAGGTCCGTATAAACTCTTGAGATGGAAGGCGGGGCAGGAAATTGTGCTCGTTGCCAATCCTTTGTATTTTAGAGATAGACCACGCATAGATAAAGTTATTTATAGAATCATTCCCGATGCCTCTACGATGCTTTTGGAACTCTATACTGGTCACATAGATATGATGGGGTTAAATCCCATGCAGTATATCTATGAATTTAAACGGAAGGTGAGAGAAAAATTTCAGGTATTTATCACGCCTAGTACTGGTTTCACCTATGTTGGATTCAACCTGCGGGTCAAGCTTTTTTCTGATGAACGTGTAAGAAAGGCTATCTGCTATGCTATAGATAGAGAGAAGATAGCGAATACTATTCTTTTGGGATATAGTGATGTTTACGATTGTATATATTCTCCACGTTCATTTGCCTTTCAAAAAAAGAAAATCTATAGCTATGATCCCGAAAAAGCGAGGAAATTGCTAAGAGAAGCGGGCTTTTCTGATAACAATAAGGATGGGTACCTGGATAAAGATGGTAAAAGGTTTGAATTTACCATTTTGACCAACCAGGGGAATACAGACAGAAACTATGCGGCGATAATGATTCAGCAGTTTCTTAAAAGTGTAGGAATAAAGATAAATATCAGGATTTTAGAATGGCAAGCTTTTTTAAGGTTATTGGAATCTGGTTCTTTTGATGCTGTGCTATTGGGATGGCAATTGGGGGTAGATCCTGATGAATATGCGTTGTGGCATTCCTCGCAGGTAAAGGGGTTTAACTTTGTATATTTTAAGGATAAAGAAGTGGATAAGTTGTTAAAAAAAGGAAGGGAAACATTCAATATAAATAAGAGAAAGGAGATTTATGAAAGAATAAACGAGATTATTATGGACAAAGTTCCCTATATCGTTTTATATTTCCCTCGTGGCATATCCGTAGTACACAAAAGATTTAAGGGAATAGAGCAAGAAAAGGCAGGCATTATGTACAATTTTATAGAGTGGTGGGTACCCAAAAATGAGCAAATGTATAGATGACCCTTATAAATTTATGAATTTTAATCGTTGAAAGAAATTACATCTTGTGATATTTATTAACAAATTGGAGGTGTTATGGATATTAAATTAATCAAAAAGCTTATAGTTTTAATGCAAAAGAGTGAAATGACGGAGTTTAAGTATAGAGATGACGATTTTTACATTTCATTGAAAAAGGAACAGCTTCAGGTAATATCCTCAGTTCAATCAAAATCTGCTATTGAAAAAGAAGAAGAGATTAAAAAACCAAGCAAAGAAAAGGAACTAATAGAGATAAAATCGCCTATGGTGGGTACATTTTATTGCTCACCGTCCCCCGGAGCACCTCCCTATGTAGAACAGGGGCAGGATGTAAAAAAAGGCGATGTTCTGTGTATTGTTGAGGCAATGAAGGTAATGAATGAAATTGAGGCAGAATTTCCCTGTATAATCAAGAAGGTAATGGTAAAAGATGCTCAGCGCGTGGAATATGGAACAACACTGTTTTTAGTCAAGAAAGCCTAATGTTTAAAAAAATCCTTGTTGCTAATAGGGGTGAGATAGCGCTGAGAGTCATAAGAGCCTGTAAGGAATTGGGTATAAAGACAGTTGTCGTTTACTCATATGAAGATAGAGAAAGTATCCCTGTAAAAATAAGCGATGAAAAGATATGTATTGGTCCTTCGAGTTCGGATAAAAGCTACTTAAATATTGTGGCTATAGCAGAGGCTGTTTTGCAGACAAATGCAGATGCTGTTCATCCAGGATATGGATTTTTATCAGAAAATCCCTCTTTTGCTGGGGTTTGTAGAGACTTGGATGTTACATTTATTGGACCTCCAATACCCGTAATGAAACATTTGTCTAACAAGCTGGAAGTGAAAAAACAGCTGAAGAAGACTAATATCCCTACCATCTTAGGTAGTGATGGTATTGTGCAATCTGCAGGCGAGGCAAAAGAAATTGCCGAGAAGATAGGTTATCCCGTCTTGCTCAAGGCAGTGTGGGGCGGCGGCGGAAGAGGGTTAAGAGTTATAAGAGAAGAAGAGAATATAGAAAATGCCTTTCTCGCAGCGCATGAAGAAGCGAGAGTGTCTTTTGGCAAGGCTGATATATACATGGAAAAGTTTATCGAACATCCAAAACATGTAGAGGTGCAAATCCTTGCTGACAAATTCGGCAATGCAATACATTTATTTGAGAGAGATTGCACATTACAAAGAAGACATCAGAAACTCTTGGAAGAATCCCCATCGCCATTTCTTTCAGAAGAAAAGAGAAAAGAAATCTTAGATATAGCCCTTAAGATAGTTAGAATTCTTAACTATGAAAATGTGGGTACCATAGAGTTTTTGCTGGACGAGCAGGAGAACTTTTACTTCATAGAAGTGAACACCCGTATTCAGGTGGAGCATCCTGTTACAGAAACATGTACGGGGATAGATATTATGAAAGAGCAAATTAAACTTGCTGCTGGTGAAAAATTAAATATAAGTCAAGAAGATGTGAGTCTTAAATTTCATAGTATGGAATGCAGAATAAACGCTGAGGACGAGAGATTTGTTCCTTCTCCTGGGAAAATAGAAAAGTTATTTATCCCTGGTGGACCTGGCGTGCGCGTGGATACAGCCATCTACAGTGGGTGCACCGTAACCCCATATTATGATTCACTTATTGCCAAACTTATTGTCAGAGGTAACACGAGAAATGAAATAATTGAGCGTATGAAAAGGGCACTGGATGAATTTATTGTAGAGGGAATAAAGACAAACATTCAATTCTTCAAAAAACTAATAAGCAATAACCGATTTAAGAATAAAGATTACGATACAAACTATATTGACCGTAATTTTTTAAAGTAGAAATCATCCGAAAACCGCTTCTCTTACTTCCTCCATTGTTTTTTCCGATTCTTGACGTGCTTTTCTTGCTCCTTCCTCGAATATAGAAAGAATGTCTTCTTTTCTCTTTTCCCATATTACTCTTTTTTCTCTGTAGGGTCTCAATTTTTCATTGATGTTTTTTATGAGTATATTCTTACAATCTACACATCCTATTGAAGCATTCTTGCATCCTTCTTCTATTTCTTTTATCTTTTGCTTATCGCTAAAGATCTGATGTAGATAGAATACTCCGCACATATCAGGTCTTCCTGCATCGTTTTTTCTCAAACGCTGAGGATCTGTGAACATGACCTTTATCTTTTTCCTTGTTTCTTCCTCATTATCACTCAAATAGATGGCATTGCCATAAGATTTACTCATTTTTCTGCCGTCTATACCCAATATCTTGGGAGCGGTGGAGAGAAGTGCTTGCGGCTCTAAAAACACATCTTTTTTTGTCAAGTAATTAAATCTTCTTACAATTTCTCTTGCCAATTCCAGATGTGGTAGCTGATCAAAACCCACCGGTACATATCTTGCCTTATACATGGTAATATCTGCAGTCATCAAAACGGGGTAGCCTAAAAAGCCAAAGTTGCCTGCAGCTTTCTCTCCTATTTGAGATACGACATCTTTGTAGGAGGGGTTTCTTTCCAACCAGGAGACAGGTGTGATCATTGAAAAGATGGTGAATAATTCTGCATGTTCCTTTATCTTTGATTGTACAAATATCGTACTTTTTTCAGGGTTTAGACCAAATGAAAACCAATCAATGGCCATATTCATTGTTTCTTCTTTTAAATGAGTAGAATGAGCAAAATCTGTAGTTAGGGCATGAAAATCTGCAACAAAATAGAATGTTTGATAATTCTCATTTTGTAGTTTTATCCAATTATTCAGTGCACCATACAGGTTGCCTAAGTGTAAATTCCCCGTAGGTCTCATTCCACTTAAGACTCTATCCATAAAAACTACCTCCTATAAGAAGCCTTGATAGATATTCCACCAGTGGGAAAACGGTAAAATTAAAGAATCCCAAAAATAATAAGACAATAATTATATATAAACCAAACGGTTCAAGTCTCTCTAACATGCAGGAATACTTCCATGGCAGAAGACCTACCGCTATTCTTCCTCCATCCAACGGTGGGATAGGAATGAGATTAAATATACCTAAAATCAAATTTATGTAAACGCCGTACCAGAAAACCGTAGCCAATAGCGGGAAAAAAGAGAATAGATGATAAAAAATGGTAAATATAATAGCTAACACAAAATTTGAAGCAGGACCTGCCAGCGCTACATATACGGAGTCTCTCTTGGGATTATGTAGATTGTTAAAATTTACAGGAACAGGTTTTGCCCATCCAAACAGAATGGGAGATCTGGAAACAATGAGAAGCAAGGGGATAATAATTGTACCTAATAAATCTATGTGCGGAATAGGATTAAGTGTTAACCTGCCCATGAATTTTGCAGTGTTATCTCCTAACCTATAGGCTATATATCCGTGCATAACCTCATGCACAACAATAGAAAAAATCAATATAACGATGGCTAAAATATAAATTTGTATTTGCATTTTACTTTAAACTTTTTATATCAAAGCTTTTAATATATTCCTCAATCTTTTTTAATTCTTCTGCTTCTTTTAGCCTTTCTTTTTCCATTGATTCTTTATCTCCTTTTGATAGTGCCTTTAATTCTCTTTCTATTCTTTCCACTCGATGCAGGAGGTAGCGCATTAACTTTCCTTCAATGTCTGGAATTTTCGCGTGTTCTAAATCTACACCTTCGACCTTTTCCTTTTTCTTGACTACTCTTCCTGGTATACCTACAACAGTGGAATTTGGTGGTACATTAGCTACTACAACACTGCTTGAGCCTACCCTACTATTTTCCCCTATGGTAATTGCACCTAAGACCTTTGCTCCTCCGCCCACGACCACATTATTTTTTAGAGTGGGATGTCTCTTTACCTTTTTTAGGCTTACACCGCCTAATGTTACTCCCTGATAGAGTGTTACATCATCACCAATTTCCGTAGTCTCGCCAATGACTACTCCCATTCCGTGATCGATAAAAAACCTTCTTCCTATTTTTGCTCCCGGATGAATTTCAATGCCCGTGAAAAATCGGCTCATGTGAGAAATAAACCTTCCAATAAATCTCAGCTTATGTTTCCAGAAAAAATGGGCAATCCGATGTCCCCATAATGCATGTAGCCCTGGATAGCAGAAAAAAATCTCAAAACTATTTCTTGCCGCAGGGTCTCTTTCAAATACAGTGTGAATGTCTTCTCTTATGCCTCTAAACATAGTTCTTCTCTTTTAACACAAGAAGGAGTTCCTCCTGTTTTTTTTTCATTTTACAAAAATTTTCTTCGTTGTCATCCTTATACTCCATAAGATGCAAAAAACCGTGGATAAGTAAAGTGGCCAGTTCTTCCTTTAATGGTATTTTTATTTCTCTTGCATCCTTTTTTGCTCTGTCCCAGGAGATCACGATATCCCCTAATAATTTGTAGAATACATTATCTTCTCCTTCTCTCAGTGAAAAAGAGAGAACATCGGTGGATTCATTTATACCTCTATACTTTTTGTTCAATATTTTCATTTTTTCATCATCTGTTATAAGAATACTTACCTCTACATCTTTCAATGCAAACTGCTCGCCCAAAAAACCCATAATATTTTTTATCCACTTTTTACTAATTCTTCTCTTGCTTTGTTGTACTTCCGTTTTCACTTTCTATCTCCGGATAATCTATGCGATAATGAAACATGCCGCTTAATACCTTTACAAATGCATTGGAAATCTTATCGAGGTCTGCAAGTGTTAACTCACATTCATCTAATTGTCCATCCAAAAAGATATCGGTGGTTGTCTTTTTTACTAATTGTCTAATATGTGAGATACTGGGATCGCTTAATGTGCGAGAGATTGCCTCTACCTGATCGGCAATCATCATAATACCTACTTCTCTCGTTTGTGGTTTCGGTCCCTTGTATCTAAATTCTTCTTCCTTTACATCCATTTTCTTTTCTTTTGCTTTACTATAAAAATACTTAATGAGTGTCGTTCCGTGATGCTGTTGAATAATATCTTTTATTCTTCTGCCCAATCTGTATTTATTCGCCAAAAGTATTCCCTCTTTTACATGATCTATAAGTATCAATGCACTCATTGGAGGAGAAAGTTTATCATGCTTATTTACACCACCCACCTGATTTTCTACGAAGTATAAGGGTTTGGACATTTTGCCTATATCATGATAGTAAGCACCAACCTTAGCTAAAATGGAGTCAGCGTCTATCGCTTGAGCTGCCGCTTCTGCTAAACTACTCATAGCAATACTGTGCTGATATGTGCCTGGGGCTTTTAAAGCTAATTCTCTCAATAAGGTATGGTTCAAATTTCCCAATTCCATCAGTTTTATGTTTGTAGAGATACCGAAAAGCCATTCGTATATGGGTAAAATACCAGAAACTATCAGAATAACCGTAATACCGGAAACAATGCCGAAGGCGCAGGAAATTAATGTATGAGCAGAGAAGAAACCTTCATGCATGGAAAAAAGTAATATTAATGCAGTGCTTATTAGTGAAATATTCATTCCTGTTTTTATAATTCCTATTCGTTCTTTGCGTTTTGAAATACAAAGAGAACCACCTGCACTTCCCAAGAAGACATAGAGGGCAATTTGCATATTAACTGTTTTGTCAGGAAGGAGAAAAGCACAGGCAGAGAGCAGAAAGGCAAATATTAAAGAAAACTCAAAACTTATCGTTAATGCTACAAGCACTGCTCCACACGCAAAAGGGGTGGCATATAAAATAGAAATCTTGGACAATAGCGCATTGGTGTATGAAATATTACTGGCTAAATACTCGTAAACTTTGACTACTACAACATTTAAGAGAAAAGTGGCTAAGAACAACTTTATATAATTCTCATTTTTTAGGTACTTTTTGCCCATATATTGCATAATGAGATAACAAGAGAAACCGAAAGCAGCTAAAAGAAGAATGATTCTGGCATAATCAAAGATGACATTTTGCTTATACTTTAGCATGTTCATTGCAGTGAGCTTTGCGTAATCTGCAGCTGTTATAATATTTCCTTCTCTAACAATTACCTGTCCTTTTTTTACCTGAATAAATGCTTTGTCTACTTTAGCTGCCGCTTCATCTTTCATTTTTTTGGTCTCTGCACTGTTGTAGAACAAATTTGGACGAATAAGCTTTTTTGTGATGTCCCATATCAAAAACTGGTGAGCGTAGCTTTGTTTTGAAGATATTATATTTTCATAGATTTCAAATTTTACCTTTTCTACATCTGCAATAGAGGAGCTTTTCGTCTGTTTCTGTCCACCTGTCTGCAAATCTTTTACCGTAATCACCCCGGATATAAGTCCAACCCCTTTTTTCATAGATACTATGGGTTTATCTTTCAATTGTATACATGCATTGATTATTGCTCTCTCTATCTCAGGAGAGAATTTTAATCTAATCAATCTTTCAAAAATGGAATGATCAGTTTCTACACCTATGGTTTTAAAGAATGTGGTTTCAAATTTTTTTCTATTTTGTTTAGTAGTAAGTTTTGGCAAAGCATTTCTGCCCATAGAAAATGAGTTTTCTACATTGTGCACTACTTCCAAATAAACGGAGTGATTAAAATCAAATATGAGTGTAACATTTTTTTTTGCTTCATTTATACGCAATTGTGTGGATGCCTTATCTTCAATAAGCAAATTTTCTTCTGCCCTAATCGTTTGTGGGGAAACATCGCCTACATGTAAATTGTAGATAAGACCTCTGGAAGGGAAGAACAGAAAGCTGGTCACCACAAATATAACGGCCAGCATAGCATATATGCTTGTTACATATTTTAAGATAATATTGAAAAAGTTGTTTATCTTTTTTCTTACCTTACCTTGCTTCTTTTCTTTCATAGGCCTCAATAATTTTTGTTACTATGGGATTTCTTACTACATCATCCTTAGTAAAATAAACAATCTTCAAGTCCTCAACAAAAGCCAATGTTTCCCTTACATCTATAAGCCCCGATTCTTCTGTAGTGGGTAAATCTATCTGTGTAACATCACCCGTAATTACTGCTTTTGAATTAAATCCCAGTCTCGTTAAAAACATCTTCATCTGAGTGGGCGATGTATTCTGTGCCTCATCGAGAATGATAAACGCATCATTTAATGTTCTTCCTCTCATATATGCTAACGGAATAATTTCAATTCTTCCTTGATTTAATAATCTACTCACTCTATCTATGTCCAAAATATCGTATAATGCATCATATAAAGGTCTCATATACGGATGTACCTTTTCATACATATCGCCAGGCAGAAAACCCAATTTTTCTCCTGCTTCTACAGCCGGTCTGGTAAGGATAAGCCTTTTTACCTTTTTCTTTAAAAGGTAAAACAAGGCCATCGCCACACTTAAGTAGGTTTTTCCCGTTCCTGCTGGCCCAATGCATACTGTTATTGTATTGTTCTTGATAGCCTCTATGCAATTGTGTTGAGCCACAGTTTTTGGTATAAGCTTCTTTGCTTTGTTGTGCAGCGTTTCAGTGGCGAAAATAGCTTCTACTCTGGCATTTTTTGAAACATCCACAGTCTTTAAAACATTTTCAAAATCCTTTTTTGAGAGATAATGTCCTTCGTTGATCATTTTATCTATATCCTGAAAAAAGACAGACGCTTTTTTTACGCCATCTGCATTTCCAGAGATAACTACATCTCCTCCTCTAAAAATTGCATCAACACCAAATATTCTATTGATGTCCTTCAGTTTTTCTTCGTTTTTATCTAATAAAAAAGTTATATAGGATGTATTTTTCAATGTAATGCGCCTATCCACTCATTCTCCTTACTCCCACTCTATTGTTGCTGGCGGTTTGCTGGATATATCATAGACCACTCTGTTTACGCCAGTTACCTCATTTATTATTCTAGTGGATATTTTGCTCAAAAGTTCATAGGGAAGTTTTGCCCAATCAGCTGTCATACCGTCTTTACTCTCCACCGCCCTTATGGCTATTGTATAATCGTATGTTCTCTTATCACCCATCACTCCTACCGTACATATAGGTAAGAATATAGCAAAAGACTGCCATAATCTATCATAAAATCCAGCTTTTCTTATCTCACTGGTGATAATATCATCGCCATTTCTCAGTATATCCAGTTTTTCCTTTGTTACCTCTCCAATAATCCTTATCGCCAAACCCGGTCCTGGGAAAGGTTGCCTTTTAACATAGTTTTCCGGCAGTCCCAAAATCTTTCCTATCTTTCTCACTTCATCTTTAAATAGTTCTCTCAGTGGTTCTACAAGTTTGAATTTCAAGTTGCTTGGCAAACCACCCACATTATGATGCGTTTTTATCCTTGCCGATGGTCCTTTTACCTGCCTGCTTTCAATTACATCAGGATATAATGTGCCCTGTGCCAAAAAACCCACATTCTTATACATTTTAGCTACTTCATAGAAGACATTGATGAATTCTTCTCCAATAATCATTCTCTTTTTTTCTGGATCTTCAATGCCCTTCAATCTCCGTAAGAAAGAACGAGAGGCATCCACATAATGAATATCTATTCCCATTTTTTTGAGCGCATTCCTTACTTCTGTTTCTTCATTTTTTCTCAATAAACCGTTATTTATAAAAACAGGAATCACATTTTTCCCAACTGCTTTGTGTAAAAGACAAACTAAAACAGAAGAATCTACTCCGCCCGAGAGTGCACATAGAACATTACTTTTGCCTACTTTTCCTCTTATATATTCTATTTTTGAAGATATGAAATGCTCTATCGTCCATCCCCCGGAAACATGACATACCCTATAAGCAAAATTTTCGAGCATCTTTTCTCCGTATTGAGTGTGATAGACCTCAGGGTGAAATTGCAGCAACCATATTTTCTTTTCTTTATCTCTGATGGCAGCAAAGGGTGAATTGTCTGTGTGAGCGATACGAACAAATTGAGGCGGAAGCTTATCTATTTTATCACCATGACTCATCCAGACTAAGGATTTGTCCTCAATTCCCTCAAATATCTCCTCATTTTTCTCTATATGTAGGTTACTGGGGCCATATTCTCCTTTTAGGCTGCTTGACACCTTTCCTCCAAATAAATGGACGAATAACTGCATCCCATAACAAATACCCAAAATGGGGGCAGGTAGTTTGAAAATATCCAACGAGGGAATGGGCGCATCTTTTTCCCACACGCTCATAGGACTTCCAGAAAGAATAATCCCCTTTGCACATTTAAGTTTTTCTGTCTGTACATCAAATGGATAGATTTCTGTGTAAATACCTTTTTCCCTCATTTTTCTCGCAATAAGTTGAGTATATTGAGAACCAAAATCAAGAATGATAATCTCTGGTTTCATTTATCCTCCAACAGACATATCTTCTATGCCTATATCTGGTGCTCCTACAGCGGAAAGAAATTCTATCCTTTCAGAAATGGCAAAAACCTTGCTTAAAAGTGTAAGAATATTACCTGCCATAGTGGCTCCCCTAAATGGTTCGTATTTCCTCCCATTTTTTATTTTTTGACCTGATATACCTACGGAAAAATCACCTGTTATTTGATTTGCAGTATGTAATCCCAAAAGCTCTGTGATATACAGTCCGTTGTTCATTAAAAGAAGTATGTTTTTTTCTGCTCCATTTTCTATATAGATGTTCGTGGGAGTGATTTTTAGGGTTTGTCTATAATTTTCACGAAAGGCATTAGCCGTATTTTCATAATTTAACTCCTTACTGGTAAATGAATTATGGAGAAAATTTTTTAAAATACCATTTTCCACTAATTTTGTTTTTTTGGTAGGAATGCCTTCGCAATCGCATAGGGATGTACCCACTCCACTTTCCATCGTTCCGTCGTCTATTATGTTTATGAGGGCTGAAACAATCTTGGTTCCAATTCTATCCTCCAATATCGTTGCGTGTTTTAAAACTGAATCTCCTTCAAAGGCAGAAGAAAAGAAGGATAGAAATTGTCTCATTACTCGTGATGAAAGAACGATGTTGTATGTACCTTTTTCTAATGTTTTTGCACCCAATTTTTCTATAGCCCGAGATGCCATCTTTCTACCGATTTCTTCTGCATCTATTGCATTAAATATGCTTCCATCTTTTGCACAGAAGCCTATCTGAGCATCTTTATCTACGGCTAAAGCCATTCCACAAGCGGCGTAGAGAACATGTTCATCCGTACAATCTATGCCTTTATTGCTCCAAATAGAGATACATTTTTTCACCATAGAAGAACTTACCTGTTTTACCCTTACTCTTTTATCTATAGTTTGAGCTGTATCTTTTATATGTCTTACTTTATCAAGTAAGGCACTTTCGTCTATTAGTTCCCTTCTTTCTTTAGACCTATAGCTAAATCTTGCTTCAGGCAAAGATATATCTTCTTTTTTTACCAACTCGCTCCAGTTTTTTAGATTATAAGTTATGTCCTTCAATTTATTTTGCCAGTTAGGAAAACAGGCTATGCAAAAATCTATTTTATGTCCTCCTTCAATAACTCTAAAGGCTAATCCCTTTTCTCTTTTCTTCAATAAGCTGAGTTCGTTTTCCTTTAAGTCATAACTTATCTCCTGTTCTTCTTCCCCGTATATTTCAAATTCCTTAAAGTTAGATAAAATCTCTTTTGCCTCTTCTATCTCTTTCATTTATTCCCCCACGGTTTGGGTAAAAATATGTCTTTATAGGTTTCAAGGGCAAACCTATCCGTCATGCCCGATATATAATCTATAACTACTGTTTCTCTATCTTTTGTAAACTGTTTTTTTACCTGTTCTGCGTGTTCTAAGAAATAATAAAAGAGTTCTTCTATTATCTTTTCTGCCTTTTTTGCTACACTTAATACTTTTTCGTTAAAGTAAACATTTTCAAATAAGAAATTCCTCAAATCTTCCAATGCCTCCAAAACTTCATTTTCCATATCTATATGGTGATAATTATTGTCCACTGTTGCTTTGATTACACTTTTAACCAAAGTAGCAATTCTTTTTGAATGACTGTTTCCCAAAATATTTGTTATCGGCTTGGGTAAGTCATTGTTTTCAATAATGCCTGCACGAATGGCATCGTCAATATCGTGATTCACATAGGCAATACAGTCTGAAATCCTCACGATTTGGCCCTCTAATGTGTACGGCATATCTTTAGTCACTATACTACCTCTTCCTTTCGAATGCTTTAATATTCCATCTCTTACCTCTTCGGTGAGGTTTAATCCATTGCCCTCCTTTGCTATAATGTCTGCTATTCTCAGGCTCTGTATTTCGTGTTTAAAGCCATTTTTACTTATTTTATTTAACGCTGTTTCGCCGGCGTGACCAAACGGAGTGTGTCCCAAATCATGTCCTAATGCTATGGCTTCGGTAAGCGTTTCATTTAAAAACAATGCTTTACTAATTGTTCTAGCAATTTGAGCAACCTCCAGCGTGTGTGTTAGGCGTGTGCGGTAGTGATCACTGGTAGGAGAGAGAAAAACCTGTGTTTTATGCTGTAATCTGCGAAAAGCCTTGCAATGGATGATACGATCCCTATCTCTCATAAACTCTGTTCTTACATCATCCAATGTTTCTTTTCTTTTTCTTCCCTTAGTAGAACAAGAAAATGCAGCATTCTTGTGAAGTGTGTTTTCCTCTTCCTTCTCTAATTTTTCTCTGATATTCATAAAATGTGCAGCATCTCCTCAGCAAAATGCATCCAGTTTTTTTCTATATATACTCCTTTCAACTCCTTTTTGCTATATATAGGGGCATTATACAGGGCACTCATGATCAACGCATCGGGAAAATTCAACCAATATCGTTCACAAAAACTTTTGCCAACAATTTCTATTTGAGCAAGACTATCCTCTATCCGCGTATCGGCTATTATTACGGCATTTACCGATAGGTTTACCCTGGTAAATAGATTATCTAACAACTTATAGAAGCTGTTTTCCGGAGCATAAACGCCCAAGAGAACAAGGGAGAGAATGCAAGCTTTATCTTTTGCTATAGAAAATTCATAAAGTTGGCTTGAATTATCTTCCAAGACAATGCTTCCTTTATCTCCGTAAAAATCCACATCTTTGATTTTCAAACTTACCATAACTGTCCTCCATGTTTCCCTGCAGACTATGTTTTTTTGCCTCCTGAATAACGACTTTAACTATTTTTCCTTTTTTTGCCTCTCCTGAAAAATTTACTATCTTGTTTGTTGTTGTTCTGCCTGTGAGAAGAGCGCCTCTTTTAGCATCTCCTTCCACCAAAACATTAAATATCTTTCCCACATCCCTTAAGTTGCTTTCCCATGTAATTTTTTCCTGTAAATTTTGAAATTTCTCTAATCTTTTTTCCTTTGTTTCCTTCGGCACTCTTTCCTTCGTAGAAGCAGCGGCTGTAAAAGGTCTTGGTGAATATTTAAAGGAAAAGGAGAAATCGAATCGTATTTTTCTCAGCATATCCATCGTTTGTTCAAAATCATAATCCGTTTCCGTAGGAAATCCAATAATGATATCTGTGGTGATACTTCCTTTTGTTGTTTCTTTAAAGAGCAATGCTTTTTCTATATATTCCTCCCTTGTATATTTTCTTCTCATCAACTCTAATATTCTATTTGAACCACTCTGAACAGGCAAATGAATATGTTTGCAAACCTTATCTATTTCTTTAATTGCTAAGATGAGAGAACATGAGAAGTCCTTAGGATGAGATGTAACAAATCTTATTCTCTGTATATCATCAAATTTGCTAATATCGTATAAAAGATCAACAAAGTTATAATTCTTATAGAGTCCTTTTCCGTAAGAATTTACATTTTGCCCCAACAGTGTTATCTCTTTAACCCCACCTTGAGTTAACATTCTTATCTCTTTTATGATGTATTCTTTCTCCCTACTGATTTCCTTCCCTCTGGTATAAGGAACAATGCAATAGGAACAAAAATTGTTACAACCATAGGTAATGTCCACAAAGGCACCTGTCCTATTTTTTAAGTGGGGTAATATTTTGTTAGGGTTGCGCATTATTGAGGGAATATACATTATTCTTTTCCCATTCAATACATCTTTTAAAACCTGTTCAAAATCTTCTATTCTCCGCGTATTCAAAACAGCATTTACATCTTTAAATCTGTTCAATATTTCTTTTCCCTTGTATTGAACAACACAGCCGCAAACAATGAGTTTCGCATCCTTCTTTTTCTCGAGACAGAGACGACCGATAAAACTATATAACTTCTGTTCAGCCTTTTCTCTCACTGCACAGCTATTTACCATTAGAATGTCTGCGTCTTGAGGAAGGGAAGGTGAAAAGCCTTTATTCTCAAGGGCTGCTGCCATTTTTTCTGAATCTCGCTCATTCATCTGACAACCGAATGTTTTTATATAGTATTTCAGATTTTCTTTTGATATTTGTTTACCCATATTCCATGTTCTTTTAAGTTTTTGGAAAATATATGTGTTCCGTCATTTTTAGAAACAAAGTAGAGATAATCCACACTTGCAGGATGGAGGGCGGCAATTAGAGACTTTTTGCCGGGATTGCAGATAGGAGTGGGGGGAAGTCCATAAAATAGGTAAGTGTTATAAGGTGTGGATTTTGTCAAGTCCTCCTTTTTTAAGTTTCCATCAAAGTTTGATAATCCGTAAATTACCGTTGAATCCATGCACAATTTTATGCCTTTCTTTACCCTGTTATATATAACGGCAGCAACCATCGGTTTTTCCTCATCTTTGGCTGTTTCTTTTTCCACAATAGAGGCTATCCTTAAAACTTTGTATCTATCTATATTTTTAGATGGGGATATCACATCGTATACCTCATTGAATTGATTTACCATTGTTCTAATTATATCCTTTGCCTCCTCCCCACAATAAAAGAGATAAGTATCTGGAAATAGAAATCCTTCTAAAGATGTTCCATTTATGTAAAGGCTGTGGACAAATTCCTTATTATTACAAGTTTCTAAAAACCTTTCTTTTTTTATTATATGAGAGCTGTCTAAAACCTGAGCAATCTGTTTTATGGTATAACCTTCAGGTATGGTTACCTTTATGACAGGAACTTTAGAAGATACAAGCTCCATTCCTACTTGTTTAGGGGTTAAATGTGTGGAAAACTTATGCATCCCTGCTTTTATCTTTTTAGATATACCACTCAAAATGACATAATAGTAAAACCAGTCTGCCTTTTTTATAATTTTTTCTTTATGCAATTTTCTTATGATATCTTTTATTTCTTCTCCTTTATCTATAGACACATACTTTACCTCCTCTTTTAAAGATGCAGGGGAATGCAGATAATGATTAAAGGAAATAAAGATACAGATTATTATTGCTAAGATTAGGGCATATAAAATAAAGTTTGCGATTAATAGTTTCTTTACATTTATCTTCATTTGATAGAATCTAAAAAGCCCTGGAGTATAAATGCAGCTGCTATTTTATCGACAGTCTTTTTTTTCTTTCTTCCCTTAACTGATGCTTCAGATAGAATTTTTAGAGAAAAACTCGTGGAAAGTCTTTCATCCCAGGTTGTTATCTTTATTCCTCTCAGGATTTTTTTTAATTTCTCTACAAATGCTGAGGTAATTTCTGCTCGATAGCCCCTAGTGCCATCCATATTAATGGGCATACCCACAACAACCGTCCCCACATCATATTCCTTTACCATCGTTTCAATCTTTTTATATAAACCCTTCTCGTTTTTCCAGATTTCAAAACCCGTAGCTATTATATTCATAGAATCACTTACCGCAATACCTACTCTTTTATCTCCGTAATCTATGCCCAGCATCCTCATTACATTTGAAAGATAATAAAAATAAAATATAATTCAATCTATTATGAAGAAAATATTATTTCTCTTTCTCGTCATCTTGTGTATTTCGTTCACCTACAGAGGGGCAGAATCGCTCTATGAAAGTGCATCCTATAGAGAAACATATTATACATACAATTTTAACAAGGAAGAACTCTTAAAGGTAGCTAATGAATACAAATATCTATATGAAAATTATTCAAAAACCAAATATGCACCTATATCTGTCTATAGAAGAGCATGCATCTTTAATAATTTGTATAAGAGGTACAAACTGTCATATTATAAGAGTGAAAGGATAAAAGCCTTAAACCTCTTAATCAAAGATTATCCGGAGAATTGGGTGACAAAGTTTGCCAAGCGGAGGTTTCGGCAAATAATTGTTATTTCTCCGAAAAAAACAAAAAAATACACAGTAGTTGTTGATCCTGGACATGGAGGAAAAGATCCCGGAGCGATAGGAATTAAGGGGATAAGGGAAAAGGATATTGTTTTAAAGATTGCAAAGGAAGTAAAGAAGAAACTTTCCAGGAGAGGCGTAAATGTATACCTTACCCGAAAAACAGATGTTTTTATCCCACTTTCCAAAAGGGCGCACATTGCCAATGAGAAAGGCGCAGATGTGTTTGTCTCTATTCATTGTAATGCTTGGAATAATAAAAAGGTGAGAGGTACATCTACCTGGATATTGAATGCAACATCCGATAAGAGGGCAATACAGATTGCAGCCCGCGAAAATAATGTGCCCGTCGAAAAGATGGGTGATATAAACAAGATAATACTTTCTTTAATACAAAGTGCAAAGCTCAATATATCAAAAAAACTTGCTTATTATGTGCAGAAAGATATTGTCAGAGAATTGCATGGTGCATCTCAAAACATCGGTGTAAAACAAGCTCCTTTCTATGTTTTAGTGGATGCCCGTATGCCCAGTATATTGGTGGAAACGTTGTTTGTGACAAATCCCTCAGATGCGCAACTCCTTTCAAGAAAAAAATACAGGAGATGTATTGCTGAAGGCATCTCAGAGGGCATCATTAAATTTTTAGAAGAAAAAGACAATTGACTTTTTTATGAGAAAAGCTACCATGAGCAAAGATGCGCAGTTTCTTATCTGGTAATGAATCTATTGCATACGGTAGTTATGAAGCAGGCATAAGATATGCCTCATCTTATCCCGGCACACCATCCACAGAGATATTAGAAACACTTTCTACATTTAAAGAGATAGAAACAGAATGGGCAGTCAATGAGAAAGTGGCGTTGGAATGTGTAATAGGCGCTTCTCTTTCCGGTGTCAGGTCTCTTTATACCAGTAAGCATGTGGGACTGAATGTTGCAGCGGATCCCCTAATGACACTTTCTTATACTGGTGTAAATGGAGGGTTAGTAATAGTTTCAGCAGATGATCCCAATATGCATTCCTCGCAAAACGAACAGGACAACCGTTGGTATGCTCTATCTGCAAAAATACCACTGTTTGAACCATCTGACAGCCAGGAAGCATACGAACTCACAAAATTATTATTTGATCTATCGGAAGAATTTGATACTCCCATTCTTTTAAGGATTACAACTAGATTATCTCATTCTAAATGTGTTGTGAATCTTAAAGGCAAACGCACAGAATTTAAAAAATTATATAAAAAAGACTCACAAAAGTATGCAGCTATACCTGCCTACGCCAGGAAAATGAAGATAAGAATGATGGAGAGATTAGATAAATTAAGAGATTTTTCAGATAATTTTTCTTACAACAAAACAGAGATGAGGTCAAAAAAATTGGGAATTATTACCTGTGGTGTGTCTTATAATTATGCCAGGGAGGCATTTGAAGATGCATCTATCTTAAAGATTACAATGTCTTTTCCTCTACCCCGAAAAAAAATAGAACAGTTCTGTCGTTCCGTAGATAAGGTGTATGTTGTAGAAGAGGTAGATCCATTTATAGGAGAACAGATAAAAGCAATGGGGTTAAATGTCCAAACTATATCTGGCTCATTTGAGATGAATGTAGAAAGATTAAAGAAAGAAATATTAAATGAAGAAATTCCCAAAAGTATAGATGTGCCTGCTCGGCCTCCTGTTCTCTGTCCTGGGTGTCCGCATAGGGGCATATTTTATATTTTACATAAATTAAAGCTTACGGTTTTGGGAGATATAGGATGTTATAGTTTAGCAGTGCTTCCGCCGTTGGATAGTATGGATTTTATTCTATGCATGGGAGCGGGAATAAATGCTCTTCATGCCTTTTCTAAATTAAACGACAAAAAAGCGGTGGCTGTAATTGGTGATTCTACCTTTTATCACTCCGGTATTACTGGTGTTTTAAATAGCGTTTACAATAAGGGAACGGATACCATCATTATCCTGGATAATATGACCACTGCAATGACTGGACATCAACCACATCCGGGAACAGGAAAAGATGCAAAGGGAAGAGAAACCCAGAAAATTCCCATAGAGGACATAGTAGAAGCCTGTGGGGTAGAGCATATAAGAATTGTTAACCCTTTTGATCTAAAAGAATTAAAAAAAACTACTTCAGAAGAAATTGAAAGAAATGATATCTCGGTTATCATTGCCCGTGCTCCTTGTGCATTGATAGTAGAAAAAAAAGAATCATTACATGTCAATGCTGAGAAATGCACGGGGTGTAATGTATGTCTTTCGTTGGGGTGTCCAGCCATACAAAAAAAGGGAGATAAAATGGATATTATTTCTTCTCTCTGCAATGGATGTAACTTATGCAAACAAGTCTGTCCATTTGGAGCGATAGAATGAATGTCGTAATCTGTGGTGTGGGAGGACAGGGAATCCTAAAAACAGGCGAACTTATCTCTATTTGCGCAATGTTATCTAATTTTGATGTAAAAAAGTCTGAAGTTCACGGTATGGCACAGAGAGGAGGCAGTGTAATCACCTTCGTGAGATTTTCACATAAGGTATATTCACCAACAGTGCCAATGGGTAAAAGCGACATTCTTCTTTCCTTTGAGATGTTAGAAGCCTTAAGATACTTAAAATATTTAAAAAAAGAGGGTATTGCTATATCGTCAAATATGAAGATAAAATTAGCAGATTCTAATTATCCGGAAGATATAGAGCAAGATTTACAGAAAAAAGGGTTTACAATTGTTGATTGCACAAATATCAAAAATATGTATTTTTTAAATACATATATGACGGGTTTTGTTTCTCCTCTATTGCCATTTGAGGAAAATATATGGTTATCTTCAATTGGAAAGGTTTTTACAAAATCTATAGAGGAGAATAAGAACATATTTCTGAAAGGCAGGAGAGATGGTGATAATGTGTATCGGCGATGAGCTTTTGGCCGGAGATATAGAAAACACGAATGCTACCTATCTGGCAAAGAAATTGACAGATTTAGGCAGTATTCCGGAAAAGATTGTTACCTTACCTGATGATGTTTCTATAGTTGCCGATGAAATTCAAAATTACCGAGGCAAGATTATTATAACCGGTGGATTGGGTCCTACTCCTGATGATAAGACCAGAGAAGCCGTAGCGCAGGCCTTGAATAAAAAGATTGTAAGAGACAAAATCGCCGAACAAACAATAAAAGAAAAAATAAGAGAAAAGGGCATAAAAGAAAAGGCAAGAATAGAAAATGTGCTAAAAATGGCAGATTTACCTGAGGGGTGCAGTCTCATAGAAAATGATGTGGGTGTAGCTCCTGGCTTTATCGTTGAAGATAGAATATTTGTTTTGCCTGGCGTGCCCAAAGAGATGAAAGCTATGTTTGAAAAGATAAAAGGATGTTTTCAAGGGGAAAAGATATATACAGAGTGGTTGAAGACAGAAAAAAAAGAATCGCAAATTATATTTGCTATTAAAGAAACTCTAAAAAGATATAATGTGAGGGTTGGTTCTTATGGTAGAAATGGCAATGTTTTTGTAAAAATAAGTTCAATAAATGAAGAGGAGGTGAAAAAGGCAAAACAAAAGCTAAAAAAATGGGTTTAATTTTTGTTTACAAGTATTGATATTTTGTCTATACTGTATCTAATTTTATAAGGAAGGAGGTTAGAATGAGCTTTACAGGAAGGCTCCTTTTGATTGCACTTATCTGCGTTGTAGCTTATATAGTAGTAAAATATGCTACCGAACCACCAAGTTTTAATGTGTATGGACACTATAGGGCAGCTAACCTATCCAAACAACTATCGAAGGAAACAAAATTCATAGGAAAGGAAACCTGTCAAACCTGTCACGAGCAGGAATACAATGATTTGTGTTCTACTGAGCCATCAAGCGCTCATAGGGATTTGCAGTGTGGAGCCTGTCATGGGCTTGGAGTAGCTCGTCCCAAGGAAGGCGTTATTCTTTCTCACGGTTGCAAGATACCGCCAGATGTAACCAAACAGTGTATGTACTGTCATGAAATGTTGCCTTCAAAGCCGAAGGATATGCCACAAATAACATTAAAGGGTGAAAATGCACATTTTCCCGGCATGACATGCACAATCTGTCATACAAACACTCATAAACCTGCGTATTATAAATGAGGAGGTGAAAATGAAAAGACGAGATTTTATAAAAGCAACAGGAACAGTTACTTTAGCCGCTGGTGTTTATCTCACTGTATTGAAACCTTCTCCTGTAAATGCAAAAGAAGAAAAGGATTGGTTAAACGGATACGATTGGAATAAGCACTATTGGGGTTTTGGTATAGATTCTACAAAGTGTATAGGGTGTGGGTCGTGTGTGAGAGCATGTAAAGAGGAAAATGATGTTCCAAAAGATCCATATCATTTTCGGTGTTGGGTAGAAAGATATGCACATCTTAAAGGTGAAGAAAAACCTAAGGTTGATTCACCAAATGGAGGATATAATAGTTTTCCGGACAAATACAAGAAAGAAGAGGTTTTAAAAGCTTTCTTCGTGCCTAAGCTTTGTAATCAGTGCGCAGTTCCTCCTTGTGTCCAGGTATGTCCGGTAGGAGCGACATATCAAACCAAAGATGGCGTAGTTTTAGTAGATAATGATTACTGCATTGGTTGTAGATACTGTATTTCAGCTTGCCCTTTTGGTGCAAGGTATATGAACGATGAAGCAGGATGTGCGGATAAATGCACCTGGTGTTACCATCGTATTACCAAAGGATTGGAGCCGGCTTGTGTTTTAGCATGTCCGGTGGGGGCAAGAATATTCGGTGACCTAAAAGATGAAAATAGCGAAATAAACAAATTCATTGAAGAGCACAAGATTATTACATTAAAACCAGATCTGGGTTGTGAAGCGAAGGTCGCCTATGTTGGTATTGATTCGGAGGTGAGATAATGCCAGTAGATTTAAGTCTTGTACAAGGATTTATTTATCCCAATGAGGGTTGGTTACAGTGGAGTTTTATGCTGGTTATATATCCCTATATAACAGGTCTTGTGGCTGGAGCATTTGTTGTTTCAGCATTTTATGAGGTATTTGGTAATGAGCACTTCAAACCTGTATCCCGTCTTTCACTCCTTTGTTCCTTAGGTTTTCTCATCGTTTGTGTATTGCCTCTTGAATTTCACTTAACACATCACTTAAGAGGATTTGAAATGTTCAGCACCCCTAATCCTTCTTCTGCCATGGCTGGTTTTGGTGGCGTATACCTGTGGTATTTGTTCATATTAGTCCTGGAAATATGGTTCAATTTTAGAGAAAAAATCGTAGAAGGTGCAGAAAGTAAAAAACCATCGTTGCGTAGATTTGTCTTGCGGATATTGACATTAGGGTCACACGATGTTTCTGAAAAGGCAATGAAAGGTGTCCACAAGGTTACTCATACATTAGCTATTATCGGCATTCCTTCTGCCTGTTTCTTGCATGGATATGTGGGATTTATCTTTGGTTCAATAAAAGCAAATCACTGGTGGGCATCCGCACTGATGCCATTTATATTTTTGCTTTCAGCGGTAGTCTCTGGTGTAGCTATGATGTTTATACTGTACTGGATTTGCTGCGTGTTTATCAAAAAAGAACCCATGCGGTTAGGCACTGTAAACGCCTTTATCAGTCTTTTATTCGGTTTCCTTATCGTTGATTTGGTATTTGAGGCATTAGAAGTATTACAGATATTCTATGCACATATAGAAGCAACACCGGCAGTAGCCGCTCTCATAAGAAATGAACTAATGGGCAGTTATGTGTGGGGGCAAGCAATCATCGGTTCAGGGGTTCCATTTATCATTCTCTTACTGTTGGTATGGGTGTTACCATGGAGTAAAAGACACTTGCGTCAAGGGTTAATGCTCATCGCATCATTATTTGTCTTGGGTTCTGTTCTTTTAATGAGATGGAATGTGGTTATAGGAGGACAGGAACTTTCTCGTAGTTTGCTCGGAACATTCCATTTTTCAGAGGTATTTGGAACACATGAAGGTGTAGGTGTAGGCATTTGCCTTTTGCTTCTACCGTTTATCTTGATGATTATTTTCTCTTTATTCTTAGATCCGTGGGAATATGAAAAAAAGGAGGTAAAGTAAAATGACAAAGCTTATTTGTTTAGCAGCAGCAGTGGTGCTTTTGGGTGGTGTTTCTTCTTTGAGTTTTGCTCAAGATATAGGTGCTGGTAAAGCGATCTATTATGGAAAAGGGATGTGTGTAGCCTGTCACGGTAAAGATGGTTCTAAACCATTCAAATTGACGAAACTTTTTAAGGGAGAAGCTTACACTGTAGAAGAGCAAAAAGAATGGGCAAAAAAAGAAGCACAGATGAAATTCTTGCAAAAGAAGATGACAGATAAAGAGTGGGCAGATGTAAATGAATATACGAATACTTTAAAGAAATAAAACCCTTCTACTTAGAGGCCCTATTGTTTATCTAATGGATGATGGGGCCAGGATTTGCTTCCTTTTTTTATGCTTAATATAAACGGCAAGTAACCCCATAGGTTGTCTCCTTATTTTTAATAAAGACAACCATTTTCATAAAAACCTCCAATTTTTCTGGAAGCTTTTTATAAGGCAATTCGCGTGCTTGAAAAAAAACCACCAAAAATATATAATATAAAAACATGTGGGATAAATTATGTGACGAACTATACAAGCAATACGGGAAAGAATGTGATGTGTGGATATCACAAATTACAGAGAAAAAAATTGAGGGGGAAAACCTTATCCTTTTTGTCCCTAATCTTTTTGTGCAAAAATGGATAGAAAATCACTACTTAGATATGATGGAAAAAATATTAGAGAAAATAAAAGGTAAAAAGATAAAGATAAAGATAAAAAATAGTGAGTATATAGGGAAACAAAGTAAAAAGAAGGATAATATTAGTAAAAAATATACATTTGACAATTTTGTAGTTGGTCCCAATAATCAATTAGCCTATGCCGCCAGTTATGCTGTAGCCGAACATCCTGGTGAGGCCTATAATCCACTATTTATATACGGCGGAGTGGGTTTAGGAAAAACACATCTTCTGCATGCCATCCATAACCACGCTTATAATATAAACGACAATTTAAATATTATTTATATCTCCAGTGAAGAATTTACCAACGAACTCATCACATCCATTCAAAATAAGACAATGTCAGAGTTTAGAAATAAATATAGGAACATAGACTTACTTCTTATAGATGATATACAGTTTATTTCTGGTAAAGAGAGAACAGCAGAAGAGTTTTTTCACACATTTAATACGCTATACGAAGGACAAAGACAAATCGTGCTTACCTCAGATAATCCCCCCGCTCTTATTCCTGACATAGAAGATCGGTTGAAATCGCGATTCAATTGGGGACTTATTGTGGATATCCAGCCGCCAGAGTTTGAAACACGAATAGCTATTATTAAAAGAAAAGCACAATTTAATAATATAGAAATAAGTAATGATGTAATAAACCTTTTGGCAGAATATATAGATACAAATGTGAGAGAAATAGAAGGAGTACTTATAAAAATCGGTGCTTATTCCTCAATCATAAAACACCCCATAGATATTGAATTCGCAAAAAATGTTCTCAGTGAAGAGATTGCCTATAAAAAAGAAAAATTAAGTATAGAGAATATTCAACAAGTTATCGCCGACAACTACCATATTACATTAGATAATATGTTGTCCCGTAAAAGAAATAAAGAAATTATTAAGCCGCGAAAAATTGCCATATATCTAATAAGAAAACTAACCAACCACTCTCTATCAGAAATTAAATTAAAATTTAATATAAATAGTCACGCAACAATTATCCACGCTGTTAAAAAAATAGAAAATTCAATACAAAAAGATGAAGTTTTTAGACATGAAATAGAAAATTTAGAAAAAAACTTACCCATTATGTCAAAAAACAAACACTTATGAACACATTTACAAACAATAACAATCCCATATACAATAAATTAACAACACATTTAAACAAAAACACACCCCCTTACTACGACTACTATCTTTTTAATAAATATTATAATAGAAATAATAGGAGAAAATATGTTTATTGAATTATCGACAAAAGAACTAAAGAAAACATTGTACAATTTATCACTAACTGCATCCAAAGATAAAAACTCAATCTTTAGTTCCACTCTCATAGAAATAGATGGAGATGAAGTATCTTTAAGTTCAACCAATCTCACTACAAAATTCAAAACGGTAATAAAAATCTCAGAAGCTGACACTCAACAACTAACATTGTGTCTAAATACAGAAAAACTATACAATACAGTAAAGCAAATTACAGAAGAACACACCAAACTAAACATAACAGATAAAACGATAAATATTCTAAGTTCCCATTTTAAAGCTCAATTAAAAAGAGAAGATGAAACTCTGTATCCAAAACCTATAAAAGAAGAAAAAAAAAGGGTAGCAATAATTGAAAGCGAAACAATTAAAAAACTCATCTATTTTACCGCTTTTTCCTCAGGTAAAAACAACATAAACCAAGAGTATAACGGTATATTCTTTAAATTAACGGAAAATAATATTACAACTATTGCTACAAATGGTTATAGGTTAGAAGAAACAAAAAAAGCAGAATTAGATAGTGAAGAAGAGTTAAACGAAGCACAATTTCTAATAGATATTGATGGAACAACTCTACTGCAACATTTATTAGAAAATGGGAAAATTACAATAAATATAAGTGATAAAAATATATATTTTGACCATAATAACAAGGAAATACAAATAAGATTAATACAAGCTGTATTTCCAGATTATAAAGCCATTATACCAGAGATAAAAGAAGATATTATTGTAAAAACCAAAGAATTAAGAGATGCTATTAACTCAGTACTTATAATAAATCCAAAGGGTTTTATTAATATTTCTTCTAATAAGGAGGGTCAGCTTAAATTTACCTCCAATAACGAGGAAGGCGAAATAATGGATTACATCTTAAATGAAGTAAGGGTTAGCGATACTATCCAATTTACAATTAATGGAAAATATGTAATAGATTTCCTTAAATTAATACAAAGCGAACATACAACCATAACATTTAATAATAAAAACTCACCCATTCTATTTTCTGCTATAAATGAACCATATCATCATAAATACATGGTGGTTCCAATAAATGATTAATCCTAAAGTAGAAGAAATGAAGTACGGTGCATTAAATATAAAAATTCTAAAAGGATTAGAAGCGGTAAGAAAAAGACCATCCATGTACATAGGAGGAATAGGAATAGAGGGGTTGCACCATCTTGTTTATGAGGTGGTAGATAATTCTATTGATGAGGCAATGGAGGGTTTTTGTAATGAAATTATAATTACTATACATTCTGATAATAGTATAACAATAACGGATAATGGTCGTGGTATACCGGTAGATATTCATCCTCAAGAGAAAATACCAGCTGCCACACTCGTTTTAACAACATTACACTCCGGCGGGAAATTCGATAAAAAGAGTTATCAAATATCAGGTGGACTTCATGGCGTTGGTATATCTGTTGTAAATGCACTTTCTGAGAATCTTGTTCTTAAGATATATAGAAATAATTTTGTATACCTTCAAGAATTTAGTAGAGGGAAAGCTATAACAGATCTTAAAAAAATAGGCCATACAAGTAAGAGAGGGACAAGTATTACATTTCTTCCGGATAAAGAAATATTTGGTGACATCCAATTCAATTACGAATTTTTATCAGGTAAATTAAGAGAATTGGCTTTTTTAAATAAAGAGATTAGGATAAAACTAACTAATGAGAAAACACAGGATGAGAATGAATTTTACTATAAAGAAGGTATAGTTTCGTTTGTGGAATTTATTTGTAAAAATAAAACACTGCTCTTTAAAAAACCTATCTATTTTCAAGTAGAAGAAAATAACATAAAGGTAGAATTAGCACTTATATACACTACATCTTATAATTCTATTATTTACTCTTTTGTGAATTCTATAAACACTCAAGAGGGCGGCACACACTTTTCCGGATTTAAAAATGCTTTAACTAGATCAATTAATAATTTTGGTGTTAATACAGAATTACTTAAGGGGCTAACCTTGACTGGTGATGATGTAAGGGAGGGATTGATGGGAGTCCTTTCTTTAAAGGTAGCCAATCCACAATTTGAAGGGCAGACAAAGACAAAGTTGGTAAATTTAGAGGTAAAAGGTATTGTGCAGAGCCTGGTCTATGATAGGTTAAAAGAATACTTCGAGGAATTTCCCGACATAGGTAAGATTATTATAGAAAGGGCACTGCAAGCCTATAGGGCTAGAGAGGCAGTAAGAAAGGCAAGAGAATTAGTAAGGAAAAAAACGGATTTAGAGGGAAGGACCTTGCCTGGTAAGCTCGCTGATTGTCAGGAGAAAGATCCAGCCCAAAGAGAACTCTTTTTAGTAGAGGGTGATTCTGCTGGTGGTTCAGCAAAACAAGCCCGAGACAGGAGATATCAAGCGATCCTTCCTTTAAAAGGTAAAATATTAAATGTGGAGAGAGCGCGAGTAGATAAAATGTTTTCTTCGGAAGAAATAAGGAATATAATTATTGCTTTAGGAGTAGGAATAGGAGAAACACTTAACATACAAAAACTCAAATATAAAAAGATAATTATTATGACGGATGCAGATGTTGATGGTTCACACATACAAACACTTATTCTCACTTTATTTTTCAGATATTTAAGGTTATTAATTGAAGAGGGACATATTTATATTGCCCAACCTCCACTATATAAAATAAAAGCAGGCAGAAAAGAGATTTATATCCACACTGAGCGGGATATGAGATCATTTTTAATTAATAAAGGATTAAAAGATATACAGATCATAACCAAAGATGGCATAATAAATGGAAAAGTATTAAGGAAATTTACGGATAAACTGTTTGTATATAAGGATATGGTTAAAAGATTAAGACTAAGACTTGGGGATGATAAAATAGTAAGATGTTTGGCAATGATAGACGAATCTTGTTTAAATGATGAAAAAAAGATTATAGGTTATCTGTCCGATTATCTTGAAAGGGTGTGGGAGTGTAGGTTTGTAAAGATAAAAACAACTAATATAGGGAGAGAGTTTATTTATGAAGGTAAAAATGGTATTAAGAAAGTATATATAGAAGATGATTTCTTTACCTCTCCGGAATTTCGTATATTAAGGAGGCATTCCCCTTATAAGGATACAGGAATGCCTCCTTTTTTGTGTAAGATCGCAGACAATGAGGTCGAGTTTAATACAATAGAGGAAATTTTAGATTTTGTAGAAAAGAAAGGGAAAGAAGGGATAGAGATTCAGAGATATAAGGGTTTAGGAGAGATGAACCCTGATCAATTATGGCAGACCACAATGGATCCTGAAAAAAGGGAGCTCTTGCAGATGAAAATAGGTGATGTAGCAGAAACGGAGAGAATGTTTACACTCCTTATGGGGGAAAAGGTGGAACCACGTCGGGAATTTATAGAAGAAAATGCTCATAAAGTAACGTATCTGGATATTTAAGATGGAACAATTAATAGATATAAAAGAAAACCTACAAGAATCCTATATGGAGTATGCAATGAGTGTTATTGTAGGCAGAGCAATCCCGGATGCTCGTGATGGTTTAAAACCTGTACATAGGCGAATTTTATATGCTTGCCATGAGCTCGGTTTTGCACATAGCAAGCCGCATAGAAAGTGCGCTCGTATTGTAGGTGATGTGATAGGAAAATATCATCCTCATGGAGATACTGCGGTCTATGAAGCTTTGGTGCGTATGGCTCAAAATTTCTCTTTAAGGTGTCCTTTGATAGATGGTCAGGGGAATTTTGGTTCTATAGATGGTGATCCACCGGCAGCTATGCGTTATACAGAAGCACGCCTATTGAGTATTGCTGAAGAGATGTTGAGAGATTTAGATAAGAATACGGTGGATTTTCGTCCCAACTATGACGATACATTAAAGGAACCGGTGATACTTCCATCATCCTTACCAAATCTTTTGATTAATGGTAGTTCAGGCATTGCTGTAGGCTATTCATGTAATATGCCTCCTCATAATTTAAGAGAGGTTATAGATGCCACAATTTTTTACATAGAAAGAAAAGGTGAACTACAAGACCATGAATTAATGGAATTTGTTAAAGGACCGGATTTTCCCACCGGCGGCATCATTGTAGGCAAGGAGGGGATCAGAGATGCGTATAGTACGGGAAATGGAAAAATAAAGGTGCGAGCGAAGGTAAAGATAGAGGAAGAAAGGAAGAAAAAACGCATCGTCATTTACGAGATACCATTTTCTGTGAATAAATCCATTTTGGTACAATCCATTGCAAATCTAATAAAGGAAAACAGAATTGAAGGAATATTAGATTTGAGAGATGAATCCAGCAAGGAAGGTATAAGAATTGTGATTGAGCCAAAGAAGGGAGAAAACACATCCGTACTCTTGAATAGACTTTATAAATTTACATCGTTAGAAACGACATTTGGTATTCACATGCTGGCATTGGATAAGGGAGTACCTAAACTTCTTACGCTTAGGGCATTAATTAGAATATTTGTAGAACATAGAAAGATTTGCGTAACACGCAGGACTAAATTTCTTTTAAAGAAAGCTGAGGAAAGGGCGCATATTTTAGAGGGTTTGGAAATTGCCTGCAACAACATTGAGGAAGTGGTGAAGATTATAAAATCATCGAAGACTACATCTGAGGCGAAAGAAAGGTTGATAACCAAATTTGCCCTTTCTGTATTGCAGGTTCAAGCGATATTGGATATGAAACTCTCTCGTTTGGTTTCATTGGAGAGAAAAAAAATACAAGAGGAACACGCATCTTTATTAAAAGACATTGCTTATTATAAAAAAATTCTCTCTCAAGAAGATGAACTATATAAAGTAATAACTAATGAGCTTTTGGATATTAAGAAGAGATACGGAGATGATAGAAGAACATGGATAAAAGAGAGCGAGAAGGCTTTAAGTCTTGAAGATATAGTAAAACCAGAAGAGGTTGTTATAACCTGTACTCAGAGAGATTATGTAAAGAGAATTCCTGCAAGTAGTTTTGTTCCTCAAGCTCGAGGGGGAAAGGGAAGAAAAGAGACATTAAGAGCAGATGATGTGGGTTATCTTGTTGTCTCGGCGAACAATCTTGATTTATTATATTTTTTTACCAACTATGGCAGGGTATTTACCTTAAAAGCATATCTTATGCCAGAAACGACCTTCTATGGCAAGGGTAAGCCTATGTCCACTGTAATAAACCTACAAGAGGGTGAACAAATCAGGGCAGTTGTTTCTTTAGAGAAAGAGAAAGCGCCATATTTTGTATTTATTACAGAACAGGGAATTATAAAAAAGACAAAAGTATCTCTTTTAGATGGAGGTAGAAGCGGAAAGATAGCACTCTCATTAAAAAAAGGAGATTTTGTAGTTAAGGTATTTAATATAGACAATGGAGACATACTTGTCTCTACTCGCAAAGGTTTTTTAGGAAGATTTGATGTAAGCGATGTGAGGGAGATGGGAAGAGGTGCTCGGGGCGTCATAGGGATGAGATTGATAAATGAGGATAAGGTGATTTCTGCTTGTAGAGGCTATGAGAATATCATCTTAGTTACAGAGAAAGGTTATGGTAAAAAGATATCCATAGATAAGATAAGAAAAACACATAGAGGCAGCAGAGGGGTAAAGGGCATGAACGTAGAGAAAGGCGGATATGTTGTGGAGGTATTACCGGACGTAAAAGGGAAAAATTTAATCATTATAACGAATAAGGGTAGAGTTATACGCATAGATACAAAAGATGTAAAGAAACTTTCTCGCGTAGCTTTAGGCGTTAGATTGCAGAAATTGGAAGAAGGAGATGTAATAGTAGGAGTGTCTTTGGTTTAGTAATATGAATAAGGATAGGTTAAAAAAAATTATATCTACGCACACTAAAAAGATAAATGAGCAGTTGTATAAGATGTTTGTCCCTCAATCTTCTCTCACTCGGCAGGTTTTTAACCAGACAATTAAAACAGGGAAAAGGTTGAGGCCGTTATTGGTTGTTTATTCTGCTCTATGTTCAAACTATAAGGGGGATATGACATCATTATACAGATTGGGAGCGATTATGGAACTGGTGCATACTGCATCGTTGTTGCATGATGATGTGATAGATGAAGCTGATGTGCGCAGAGGGGTTATCTCTTCTAACCGCTTGTTTGGGAATGAAGCATCGATTCTTACCGGTGATTATATGTATTCTTTGGCTTATAATGCGGTTTTAGACTATGACAAAAAAATTGCCAAAAAAATATCAGAGGCAGCTTATACTCTTTCTGAGGGAGAGACAAAAGAGATAGAAAATACTGGAAATACGGAACTGACGGAAAAAGAGTATTTAGAGATAATATATATGAAGACAGGTATTTTAATTGAAGCAAGTGGCGTTGTGGGGGCAATATTCTCCGGTTGTGACAAGGAAAGAATAGATTTATTCTCTGAGATGGGGAAAAATTTAGGTATTGCATTTCAGATCTATGATGATGTGTTAGATTATATGGGAACTGAGGAAAAGATGGGGAAAGAGACGATGAAGGATATAAGAGAAGGCAAGGCAACTTTACCTTTAATACACAGCTTACATAATGATGATGGAGACCTGATGGATGCGCTGAGAAAATTGGAAAAATCTGATGTGAAAAAAGAAAACCTGTTAAAGATAAAGCGATTAGTAGAGAAGAGAAGTGGTATTGTGTATAGTTTAAAAAAAGCGGAAGATTATGCTGAGCGGGCAAAAAAGGCGATAAGCTTTATAGAAATTTCATCATCCAGGCAAGTATTGGAGGCGTTGATAGATTATTCGGTAAATAGAGAGCATTAATATGAAACGTGTAATATTTGTTGTAGGGTTGAATCATAAGACATCTCCCTTCTCATTAAGAGAGAAACTCTCTTTTGATGCCGAGAATATAGGTGTACCGTTGAAGAAATTGTATACCCAAAAGAGCATTGATGAGGTAATGATTCTCTCTACCTGTAATAGAGTAGAAATAATTGGAGCAACTAAGGATCCCTGTTTTTGTATAAGTAATACTTTGGGTTTTATACAGGATTTTAAGGGTATAGCGAAAGAGAACATAACACCCTTTATTTACACAAGATTGGATGAAGAAGCGATAAGGCATGTGTTTAGGGTAACGTCTAGTTTAGATTCATTGATTGTAGGAGAATCGCAGATTTTAGGGCAGATGAAGGAAGCATATAGGTGTTCGGTGGAGTTTTCTACATCTGGGGTTTCCTTAAACAGACTAATGAGAAGGGCTTTCAGCGTAGCTAGAATGGTGAGAATGGAAACCCAGTTAGGCGAAAAACCTGTTTCTATAAGTTATGCGGCGGTAATTAAGATTAGGGAATTTTTTGGTGGTAGTATTGAGGGAAAGAAAGCGATGATAGTTGGCGTGGGAGAAATGGCTCAGCTATCCTTAAAATATCTTCTTGCGGGGCAGGCGAATGTGGCATACATTGCCGATAGGACACCAAAAAAAGCAGGAGAATTGGCCTTTAGTTGTGGGGCAAGAGCTATTTCATTGAATGAAATAGGAAAATTTATAAATGATGTGGACATGGTAATAACATCTACCGCTTCTCCACTGCCCGTTATATTTAGAAAAGATGTGGAAAAGAAGGTAAAAAATCTGCTTATCATGGACATAGCTGTGCCAAGAGATGTTGAAGATGGTGTAGCCGATATTCCTGGGGTTTTTGTATATAACATAGATGAGCTGAGGGATATAGTGAATGAGGCAGTTAAATTTAGAAAAGCCGATGCCCAGAAAGCAGAAAAACTTATCAAGCAAGAAGTAGAGAGTTATATTAGCTATACAGAGTCATTAGACTTTGAATTGGTAGCGGCAAAATTGAGGGAAAAGATCGATGTTTTGAAAAATCAGGAAATGGAAAAGTTGTATAAAAAATTAGGAAATAGAATAGAAGACAAGGATAAGATATTGATAGAGGCTATGATTAGGTCTGTGCTCAATAAGCTTTTACATGAACCTACGCAGAACATAAAAGATTTTCTCAATCATCCCGAAGGTGATCTTTACGTAGAGGCAATAAAAAAGATTTTTGCTTTGGAAAGCACCAGTGCCAGTCCGCACTGTTTCTTTGCTGAAACTGCCGATGCTAAAAAATGACAATTACTTTGGGGACAAGGGGTAGCAAATTAGCTCTTTGGCAAGCAGATGCAGTGAAAAAAGCAATTCTTGGTAAGTTTCCAAATCTTTCAGTACAAATAAAGATTATAAAGACAGAAGGAGACAGGTTTTTAGATAAGTCTTTATCTTTGTATGGAGGGAAAGGTTTGTTTGTGAAAATATTGGCAGAAAAACTTTTAAATGGGGAGATTGATATAGCTGTGCATAGCATGAAGGATGTTCCTGCGATTCTTTTCCCTCATCTTATTATTGCCGCTACCTTAAAAAGAGGAGAGCCATCCGATGTTATTTTGTGTAGAGATGGATATTTTAAAGATTTAAAAAGAGGAGCAGTGATTGGTACATCTTCTCTAAGAAGGATAGTTCAGTTGAAAGCCTTAAGAAGAGATCTTTGTTTTAAGCCTTTGAGAGGAAATGTAGATACGAGAATAAAAAAACTGCTTAAAGGTGAATATGAGGCAATTGTTTTGGCAAAAGCAGCCATAAAGAGGCTTAACTTGAATATAAACATGGAGACATTGCCTATTGTTCCCGCTTGCGGACAAGGGATAATAGGAATAGAAACAATGGATACCTCGAATGTAAAGGGTATTGTGTGTTCTATAAACGATGAGGAGACATTTGAATGTATCAGTGCGGAAAGAGAGTTTATACGCCTAATGGGGGCAGGATGCAATGATCCTATAGGTGCTTATGTTGCATCAAAAGGAGACTGGGCGACTTTATCTGTGATGTATGCTGTAAAAGAAGACAAAGAATGGAAGATGTTTAACTTTGCAGAAGAAAGTTCTTGTATGAAGGAGCTTCCGGAAAGGTGTGCGAAGAAGATGAATAGATTGATAAAAGATGGATAGAGAAGTTTTCGTGGTAAATTCTTTGCCTTTATATCTTGTTCCAGAAAAACTAAGGAGGTCTTTAGAGATTGCAAAACGCATTTTCATTCAGGATGGCCTTTCGCCTAATATGCTTCTCTTTTGTAAGGAGGAAGCAGAGGTTGCGTTTTTTAAGGATGCTTCTGAAGCGGAAAAAAAAGAAGGATTGATCCTTATGAACAGCAAAACAAACAAAGAAGAAAATACATTGGATAAGAAGAATGTCTTTCTCTCTATGTCAAAATATGATTTGATAAATGTTACAAGCAGACTGGAACATGATGGAAATTGTGTTTACCCCTTTCCCTCTATATCGTTTAAACCTCTTGTTAAAGAGGTTAAAATTCCTGATGTAGACTGGATTATCTTTGCCAGTAAAGTGGGAGTGAATTATTTTTTCAGATTTTTAAATGATGATATAAGAAAATTGGATGCTATAAAAATTGCTTGTGTGGGTAAAAAAACAGAGGAGGTCTTAAATAATTTTGGAGTACGAGCGGCCGTTGTTCCTAAAACCTTTAAAGGCGAAAAATTGGCTGAGGCTTTAGCCGAGTCGGATATAAGGGGCAGAAGGGTGCTTCTTGCCCAGGCAGAGAAAACCAGAGGTGTTTTAGAACGGGAGTTGAAGAAGAAGGGGGCAGAAATAAAGGTACTTTCTCTGTATAGAAACATTATTCCCCCTTTATGCTATGCTTTTGTTAAAAGGGCAAAGAATGTAAGCTATATCGATTATGCTATGTTTACCAGTCCTTCTACGGTTCAGCATACAATTGAGTTGTTTGGTGATATGTGGAAAGATTGGAGTAAAAATGTAGGCTTGTTTGTAGCGATAGGTCCGGTGACGGCAAAGGTTTTAAAGGATTGGGGAAAAGTAGTTTATCCACAAGACTTTACCATTCAAAATATGTTAGAATTTATTTATAGGAGAAAAGATGGAAGACTTGGAAAAGATAGCTAAGGAGATCAGAAAAGACATTCTTTTGATGCTCAATATGGCAGGATCGGGGCATGTGGGAGGTTCATTGTCTTGTGTGGAGATATTGGTTAGTCTGTATTTCAAGGTTATGAGTTATGACGCGAAAAAACCATCTGATGAAAACAGGGATAGGTTTGTTTTGTCTAAAGGACATGCTGCACCTGCTTTGTACGCTGTATTGAGTAAGGCGGGGGTTTTCCCCCGTGATATGTTGTGGACATTGAGAAAATTGGGTAGTCCCTTACAGGGACATCCAGATTCTAAATATTTGCCGGGGGTAGAAGCTTCTACCGGTTCGTTGGCTCATGGTTTACCCCAGGCTTGTGGAATGGCTTTAGCCGGGAAACTCGACAAAAATCCATTTCGTGTTTATTGTTTGATGGGTGACGGAGAAATGGATGAAGGGCTGGTTTGGGAGGCTTTTATGTCCGCTTCCCATTATAAATTGGATAATCTATGTGTAGTTATAGACAACAATACTTTACAGATAGATGGAAGATGCAGGGATGTGATGAACATCTATCCTCTGGAGGAGAAATTTAAGGCCTTTGGCCTTTATACAAAATCTGTTGATGGGCACAAATTTTCTGAATTGATAAGTGCATTTGAAGAGGCGAAAAACAATAAGAGATCGCCCACTGTAATTATTGCCCATACTATAAAAGGTAGAGGGGTTTCATTTATGGAAGATAAAGTGGAGTATCATGGTGTAGCTCCAACAGATGAAGAATTGAAAAAGGCATTGGAGGAAATAGATGAAGGCGACTAGGGATGCTTATGGAGATGCATTGCTTGAATTGGGGAGAAAATATAAAGATGTAGTGGCGTTGGATGCAGATTTAGCAGGTTCGACAAAGAGTGTTAAGTTTAAAGAAGCTTTTCCGGAGAGATTTTTTGATATGGGTATTGCAGAGGCAAATATGGTAGATACATCGGCGGGATTGGCTTTGTGTGGCAAGAGACCCTATGCTTCCTCTTTTGCCGTATTTGTTACGGGAAGGGCATTTGAGTCAGTGAGGCAATCCATTGCATACCAAAAATTGCCTGTAGTTTTGTGCGGTTCTCATGGAGGGATAAATCTGGGTGAGGATGGAGGTAGTCATCAGGCAGTATTGGATATTTCTTTAATGAGAACTCTTCCCAATATGAAGCTTGTTGTTCCGGCGGATTATAATGAGACCTACACTGCTGTTTTATCTACCATCAAAGATGATGGACCGGTTTATATTAGAACATCTCGGGCTAAGTCTCCTGTTTTTACAGAAGGCGATTTTGTTTTTGGTAGAGGAAGAGCGTTGAGAACAGGACGGGATGTAACATTGGTTGCCTGTGGATTTCTGGTATGGTATGCATTGGAAGCGGCGAAATTGCTGGAGAAAGAGGGGATAGATGCATCTGTAATAGATATGGCTACGGTGAAACCTATTGATGAAGAGATGCTTTATGATTTTGCTAAATCAACGAAGAAAATGGTAACCATAGAGGAACATACAATCTTTGGGGGTTTGGGTAGTGCGGTGGCAGAATTTTTGAGCGAACATTATCCTATTAAACTAAAGCGTATAGGAATACCCGATGTTTTTGGTGAGTCAGGCACCGGTGATGACCTTCTGTGTAAATTTGGGTTTAATGCAGCCGGTATTAGCAATACAGTGAGAGAATGGTTGAAGAAGAATTAGTTCTTTTGGAAGACATATATAAAACATACGATAGGGTCAACTGGGTCCTGCAAGGGGTAAATTTATGCTTAAAAAAAGGCGATGTAATAAAGATTATAGGAGATGAAGGTTCTGGAAAAAGCACATTACTTAAGATTATTTTATGTAGCATTTACCCTGAAAGAGGTAGGGTGAACATAATGGGGGCGGATACATCCGAGTTGAAAAAGTATGAGCATATCTTATTGCTGAGACAATATATAAGCGTTTTTTTTGAGAATTTTCGCTTGTTTGAGTATATGAATGTCTTAGATAATCTTCTATTTATCAATAAGATGAGGGGTAGAAAAAAGACGGCATTTATGCCTTTGATAGAGCGGTTTTTGTCTCAATTAGATTTGAGAGATGTCTTTAAAAAAAAGGTCATATTTCTTTCTCCCGGAGAAAAAGCAAGGCTTTCTTTGGCTATGATCTTTTCTCTTGATGCCCCCATTATTTTAGCTGATGAGCCATTTAGATGTCTTTCCCCTTCTTCTGTTGGAAAGGTGATAGATATACTAAAAGGGGACTTTTGCAAGGATAAGGGCATTCTTCTATTTTCTGGCAAGGAGCTTTCTTCGTTAGAAGGAAAGAGCTTTGTGTTGAATGGTGGTAAATTATATGGGATATATAACCAAGATCCTGGGTAAAAATAAAACACTAAGCGGAACATGTTTTTTTACATCCTTTCTCCTTACCTTGGTGCTTGTTTTGCTTGTTTTGGTTTTTTTGCTTATCAATTGTCGGTTTAATGTAGTTAAATCTCGTGCTCATATGTATATCATATTTCATGAGAATGCTCCATCTAAGAAGGTAGATGATGTTTGTATGCGTGTAAAAAGTAAAGAATGGATAAAATCATTAAATCTCATTTCTTCAAAACAGGCTTTGAATATGGTGGAAAAGAATATGGGAGTAAAATTACCCAGGCATTTTTCCAATCCCCTCCCGTACTCTGCAGATATTTTTGTAAAACCTCGTTTCTTAAAAGAAAAAGAGATGAACAGTATAAAGAATGAGCTGCTTCGGTATTCAAGCGTGGAAGATGTTCTCCTCCCATCGCGACTTATTATGTCCTACGAGCATTCTTACAAGCATTTTCTATCCTTTTCTCTTCTGTTTTTATGTGGTTTTATTATAATAGAAATCGCCATTTTTTTATTAACGGGCAGGCTGTTTTATCTCAATTTAAGAGAAGATGTATTAACATTAAAACTTTTAGGATGTAGTTCAGAGAAAATAAAGCTACTTTTAATGAGTGGATTGTTTCTTATAGGCTTTGCAGGGATAGTCTTGGCTGCGGTTACATCCCTTGGGGTTGTTGTTTTTATAAGGGACTTTATACAGAATTTAGCGTTTTTGGGCAACTCTGATTTTCTATCCGCCTGTGGATTTTCTTTGATAGCAGTTTTGTTCAATATATTTGTTTTGTTTTTATGTACACTTTTCGCTGTAAGGAATGAAAAGGTTTAGTTTTCTGATTCTCTTACTATTTCTCTTTTCTACAAATGTGTTTTGTGCAGATAAAACCACGCATATTCATACAGAATTAAAAGAAGTGAAGGGCAAAATAAAGAAGAAAACAAAGAAACTTAGCATGATTAGAGAGAAATATTTTAAGACAAAGAAAGAAATTATATCTATTGACAAGCGAATAGGAAAACTTCACGGAAAGATCAGGCAAGGCAAAACTGAAGTAAGAAAAATTGAAAAGCACATTTCGCTGTTGCAAGGTAATATAGGATATTTAAAAAGAGAAATAGGAGACAACCGAGAGCTTTTAAACGCTCATTTTAAGACTTTTCTCGTCACATCTTTCAGGAAAGAGCAGTATGTTCCCTCTTGCAGAGATATATCTCCCTCCTGGACAATGTGTATGTTAGGGAAAACTGCCGATGTTTTTAAAGAAAGCATCTTGAAATATACAGGTAAACTGGAAAGACTGCAAAAAGATGAGAACTGGTTAAGAATACTTGTTTTTAGGAAGAAAAAAGCAGTATCTCGGATAAATGGGCAGGAAAAAGCGTTGATTCAAGAGAAAAAGAAAAAAGGTTATCTATTGGCATCACTTAAACATAGCAAAAGAATGTATGTATCTCAAGTTTACAAATTGAAGAAGAGAAGAAGATATTTAGAGGCATTGTTGGTAAAAATTGTTAAAGAGAAATTGAAGAAGAGGTATACATATAAAAAAGAAGCAGTAAGAAAGCCCTTTTATTTACTTAAGAGGAAATTGATATTTCCAGTGAGAAGAGGTACAATAATTGGCGAATTCGGAAAGAAATATGATAAAGTAATAGGGATTTACACTAAGAATAACGGGATAGATGTTAGGGTAGATAAAAAAGAGAGTGTTTATGCAGTTTATTCGGGATATGTGGACTATGTGGGCGATGTACCAGGGTACGGTGGAACAATTATATTGAATCATTTGAATAAATATTATACTATCTATGCGGGGATGGATACCGTAGATGTAAGAGAACATGATAGTGTAGTTGCAGGCAGACAGCTGGGGAAAGTGACAGAATGTTTGCATTTTGAGTTAAGAAAACGAATATTAGCATTGAATCCTTTGAATTGGTTGAACTGTAAAAATATAAGGAGAAAAAGATGAAAAGAAAAAACACTGGTTTTTTAATCTTTGTTTTTATTGTTGTATTATTTGCTTTGAGTGTTGTTTCTATTTCGGCTCGTGTAGAAAATAAAGGGAAATATGCCAAGCTGAAAACTTTTTCTGATGTGCTTGCGACTGTAGAGAAACAGTATGTTAAAAACGTGAACGATAAAGAACTTATAGGCTCAGCTATCAAAGGAATGGTGAGTTCTTTAGATCCTCACTCTTCCTATATGAATGAGGACGAATTTAAAGAATTAGAGGTTTTAACGAAGGGAAAGTTTGGTGGTGTAGGAATAGAGATAACAATTAAGGATAAATTGCTCACAGTAATTTCTCCCATAGAAGATACGCCTGCTTATAGAGCGGGGGTGAAAGCAGGCGATATAATTATGAGTATAGATGGCAAGAGTACCTTGGGTATGTCATTGAAGGAAGTGGTAAAGATTTTAAGAGGAAAACCCCAGACAAAGGTTAAAATAATAGTGTCCAGAGAGGGGGCTAAGAAACCTATAGATATCACTATTGTGAGGGATATAATTCATATAAAATCTGTAAAACATGAGATGGTTTCTCCTAAAATTGGCTATCTTCATATATTACAGTTTCAGGATGGAACAACAAAAGAAGCTAAAAAGGTTTTAAAAAAATTTTCTGGGAAGATAAATGGTTTAGTTATTGATTTGAGAAACGATCCAGGTGGACTTCTTTCGGAAGCGATTGGGGTCGCAGACTTGTTTATAAAAGACGGCTTGATTGTTTCCACTAAAGGGAGGGTGAAAACGCAAGACAAGATATATTATGCTAAGAATACTGGATATGAGTCTGCTTATCCGATTGTAATTTTGATAAATGGTGGTTCAGCCAGTGCATCGGAGATTTTGGCCGGTTGCCTTCAGGATCACAAGAGAGCCATTATTATGGGAACAAAGAGTTTTGGTAAGGGAAGTGTGCAGACGATATTCCCAATGGGAGATGGTTCTGCGCTTAGCCTTACTACGGCAGAATATTATACGCCATCTGGAAGATGCATTCAGGCTTTAGGTATTACTCCTGATATATATGTGCCGCAGGGCAAATTAGAGATAAAGGAAAACAAGGTACTAAGGGAAGAAAATCTACCCCACCATCTTGAAGCTTTAAAAAAGGCAGAAACTAAAACCAAAAAGGTAGAGGATTATCAGCTTTCCAGAGCTATTGGTCTCTTAAAGGCTATTGAAATTATAAAGCACAAGTAGGAAATGAAAAGAGCCCTTCAAATTATTATTTATCTTTATTGCGTAGGTACTGTAGTATACTTTGTGGGGAATTATGTTCACAAGAAAAGACAAGTATCACTACCAGTGGCAACGATTAAATTATCAAAGTTACCTGAAGAAAAACCTACGATCAAGAAACCAGAACCTAAGAAAATTGCATTAACGAATGTAAAGAAAAAAGTCTTTAAGGGAAAAATTTCTATTATTATTGATGATGTGGGATACGACGAAAGGTTGGCGTTGATGTTTGCTCGACTTAACATTCCTCTTGTCTTTTCTTGTCTTCCTTATGCTCCTCATACGGGGAAAATTGCGAACAAGCTTCATGAGATGGGTTATACAGTGATGTTGCATATGCCTTGTGAACCCATTCATCATCCGTTTCACGGCTTGGGCCCGGGGGCATTGTTTGTTGATGCATCAGAGGAAGAAATTACCAAAAGATTGGAGAAGGCATATAAAAATGTACCTTTTGCCGAGGGATTAAATATTCATGAAGGTTCTCAGTTTAGTCAGTCTGCGGACAAGATGGATGTAATGATGCGATTTTTAAAACAAAAATCCCTATTCTTTGTGGACAGTATGACTACACCTTATAGTATTGGTTATTTAGAAGCAGAGGACGAAGGCATTCCTTTTGCCAAGAGAGATGTATTCTTAGATAATATAAAAGATGTTTCCTATATTAAAAAACAATTGAACAATGCGTTATATACTGCTCGCAAGAAGGGTCGGGTAGTAGCCATTGCTCATTGTAATAAAATAACATATAAGGCATTGAGAGAGTCCATTGGTGATTTGAATGAAAGTAATATTCAGATTGTGGATATAAAGAGGAATTTATGTACATTTTAGGTATAGATACTTCCTGTGATGATACCTCCTGTGCTGTGTTGGAAGATACAATATTGAAATCTAATGTGATTATTGACCAGAATGAAGTGCATGCACGATTTGGAGGAATAGTTCCAGAAATGGCTGCTCGCATGCATACCGAGGCAATTTCTCTTTGTGTAGAGAAAGCGATGACGGAAGCAGGTGTTTCTCAAATGGATATGGTAGGGGTTACTGTGGGTCCGGGGCTTATGCCCTCTTTGTTGGTTGGTGTTTGTTTTGCTAAAGCCTTTTGCTATGAAAGAGATATCCCTATAGTGTCGGTAAACCATATAGAGGGGCATATCAACGCCATATTTTTGGAGCATAATGTTGAATATCCATTTTTGGCATTGGTCATTTCCGGAGGTCATACACATCTTTATTTGGTTTCAGGTGAGAAAAATTATAAACTTTTGGGAAAAACATTGGACGATGCGGCAGGAGAGGCATTTGATAAAGTTTCGCGTCTGTTGGGCTTTTCCTTTCCAGGCGGACCAGTTATTGACAGCTTGTCAAAAACAGGAAGTGCTACATTCTTTAATATTCCCAGGGCTTTGGAGAAAAAAGAAACATTGAATTTCAGTTTCAGTGGTGTAAAAACGGCTGTCAAAAAGTGTGTTGAAAACTTGGGTAAATTGTCAAAAACCGATGTGGCAAACATTGCTGCTTCTTTTCAGGAATCCGTGGTTGATGTGATAGTAAAGAGGCTTTTTAAAGCAGCAGATATAACAGGGGTAAAAAGAATGGTAATAGGCGGCGGCGTTGCCTGTAACTCTCGCTTAAGGGAAGTACTTTATGACATGTGTGATAGAAAGAATATTGAAATTTACTTCCCTTCTCCCAATCTATGTATGGACAATGGGGCTATGGTCGCTATGGTTGCATATAAAAATAAGGATCGGGCTACTTTTGATTATAATAGCATAGATGCTGAACCACATTTAAATTTGTGAGGATAAAGATGAAAAAGATAGCTGTTTTGACCAGTGGAGGGGATTGTTCGGGGATGAATGCAGCAATAAAAGGTGTTGCAGCAGAAGCTTTTATGAACAATGTAGAGGTGGTAGCTATTTTTGAGGGCTACAAAGGTTTGGTTAATGGCAATTGTAAAAAGATAGATTTTAAGGTTATTGAGGATGCGGTTCAAAAGGGAGGGACATTTTTAATGACATCTCGTTATCCTCGATTTAAAGAAGAATATGTTTTTAAAAAGGCTTTAAATGTAATAGCTAAAAACGGCATAGAAGGATTGGTTGTAATTGGTGGCAATGGTTCAATGAGAGGAGTGGAAAAGTTATATAAGGCAGGTGTTCCTGTAGTTGGCATACCAGCCTCTATTGACAACGATATATATGGGACAGATATAGCATTAGGGGTGGATACGGCTTTGAATGTAATTATCCAGGCTTTGGATATTATACGATATACCGCCTCTTCTCACGGCAGAGCATTTGTGGTGGAAACTATGGGAAGAAAGTGCGGTTATTTAGCGGCAACAACTGCTCTTGCCTCAGGGGCAGATGCGGTACTCATTCCCGAGGTAAAGTTTGATGTAGATTCCATAATAGAACGGTTAGGAAAAGAGCACAGAAGTGGTAAAATCTATAGTATGATAGTAGTGTCGGAAGGAACAAGGGCCACGGGAGAAATGCTGGGTAAATTAAGAGATGCGGAATTTGATACGAGGATGACAGTGTTGGGGCATATACAGCGTGGTGGTTCTCCTACGGTATTTGATAGATTGTTAGCTTTCCGTTTTGCTGTAAAGGCAACAGAGAGTCTTTTGAAAGGAAAGAACGGATGTATGGCAGGATTGAACAGATCCAAAGTGACATGTACTTCAATAGAAAGTGTAGTTATTCATAAAAGAGGTATAGAGGATAAAAAACTACTTCAGTTTGCAAAGAAGAAATCCCGTTAATGGCGGGGCCGACGGGACTTGAACCCGCGACCTCCGGCGTGACAGGCCGGCGTTCTAACCAGCTGAACTACAGCCCCGTTCGCAGTGGGCAAGGCAGGATTTGAACCTGCGACTTCCTGCTTGTAAGGCAGGCGCTCTTCCCCTGAGCTACTCGCCCTTTCTTCTGTTATTTATTAACCATTTCCTTAAAAATCCTACCGCATTTAAACTTTGGCAACTTAGATGCTTTAATGGTTATTTTCTCTCCGGTACGAGGATTTCTCCCTGTTCTCTGCGCTCTGTTACTGACATCAAAAGTGCCAAAACCTACGAAACTAACCTTTTCACCCTCACTCACTGCATCCATAATTTGTTCGATGGCAGCATCAACTACTTCCTTTACACTGACCTTACTTAAGTTTGTAGATTTAGCGATTTTACTTACCAAGTCTGCTTTTTTCATAACAACCTCCTTCTAATATTTGGCGTCCCCAGCGGGACTTGAACCCACGTTTTCGCCGTGAAAGGGCGATGTC